>NZ_JBSIUP010000002.1:0-137257 GCF_053654055.1 Ursidibacter sp. B-7004-1
ACGGCTTTTTGGTCAGCTGCGGCGGCTGCAGTTGCTGCATTGTTAGCAGCGGTTTGAGCAGCTCCTGCTTTAGTGTCAGCTGCTGCGGCTGCAGTAGCGGCATTATTAGCAGTGGTTTGAGCGGCAGTAGCTGCTTTTTTCGCATCTGCTGCATCTTTTTTGATCTTGTCAAATTCAGTACCACCAACACCGATTTCTAGTGTTTGTACTGAACTTGCATTATTTCCACTCTCATACATTCGTACTGTTGTACCATTAACACCTTTGATAGTTAATGTATATTTCCTTCCTGCACCGGCATCCCATTGGCCACCATCCGCAATAATAGTACTAGCCTGAACAGAACCGATACTCGCAACTACAGCAGTGGCTATAATACTGGTTTTAAAGAATAATTTTGATTTTACTAGGGGGGGGAGAAGAGAGACATCAGCACTAACTTGGCTGGTGCTGGATTTGCCGGAACGACTACGAGCGAATTCGGATACCACCACGAATGCCTGCTTGGTACGGTCATAAATAACCTTAAAAATTTTATTCATAATGAATTTATCCTGTGGAATTAGTTGAGAGAAAAATCTTCGTTACTTAAAGATAATTTTCGTGAGTAAAGTGCATACCGACTCATCTAAAACAAACTAAAATCTATGGTTCAGAATGCAACACCATTTTATTCCAAGACAAATCAATAACTTAATCACTTATCTTCATAACAAAACTACAAAAATAGGCAGGCAGGCAGGCAGGCAGGCAGGCAGGCAGGCAGGCAGGCAGGCAGGCAGGCAGGCAGCATAAATTTCCTTAAATATCAATGCATTAAGAATATTTAATATTTTTTGATTTTATATTACCTTTTGGAATATAAAGTAACACTTTTAATTCCTTTTTTACAACTAACATAATAAATCTACAAAGATAAATAATTATTTACAAAATTGAATTTTATATACTTCCTCTAAATGAATATAAACTCTACATCACAACCCACTCACAATATCTAGTGCATCGCTCAGTTTTTTAACAGTAAAAACTTCCATTCCTTTAATTGCTTTTTTAGGTGCATTGCCAGCTGGAATAATAGCTCGTTTAAAACCGTGTTTAGCCGCTTCACTAATACGTTCTTGACCGCTTGGAACAGGACGAATTTCTCCCGCCAAGCCAACTTCACCAAAAACAACAAGATCTTGGGGTAACGGACGATTGCGGAAACTAGAAATTAAGGCAAGTAATAGGGCTAAATCAGCACTGGTTTCAGTCACTTTAACGCCTCCAACAACATTCACAAATACATCTTGATCGGACATTTGTAAACCACCGTGGCGATGTAGTACAGCAAGTAATAATGAAAGGCGGTTCTGTTCTAGCCCAACAGCGACACGTCTTGGATTAGCTAACATTGAGTGATCGACCAAAGCTTGAATTTCTACCAACAATGGACGTGTTCCTTCCCACAGTACCATTACGGAGCTACCTGAAGTCTGTTCTTCACTACGACTTAGGAAAATTGCTGAAGGGTTTTTTACTTCTCGTAATCCTTGTTCTGTCATCGCAAACACACCAAGTTCATTCACTGCACCAAAACGGTTTTTATGACTACGCAACGTGCGATAACGAGAATCAGCTTCCCCCTCCAGTAAAATAGAACAGTCGATGCAGTGTTCTAACACTTTCGGCCCTGCTAAAGTACCATCTTTAGTAACGTGCCCCACCATAATAATGGCAACTTGGCGAGTTTTAGCATAACGAGTTAGAAAGGAAGCACATTCACGCACTTGAGCAACACTCCCTGGCGAAGATTGTATATCCGCTAGGTGCATTACTTGGATAGAGTCAATCACAATTAACTTTGGTTTTTCCTGATCGGCAATATTACAAATATGCTCAACAGAAGTTTCAGACAACATTTTAAGGTTATCTGCTGGTAGTCCTAAACGGTGTGCTCGCATTGCGACTTGTTGTAAGGATTCTTCCCCTGTAACATAAAGTGTCGGAATTTGGCTTGATAAACCACACATTACTTGTAGTAATAAGGTACTTTTCCCCGCCCCTGGGTGTCCGCCAATTAAAATAGCACTTCCTGGCACAATCCCCCCACCAAGTACACGATCTAGCTCATAAAAACCACTGCTAAAGCGAGGAACTTCTTGCAAATCAATTTCAGCAAGTTTTTGTACTTTTCCTGAAGTTTCGCCTGCATAGCCACTAAATCTATCGCCCTTGCTCTCTTGTTTAGCTGAAATTAAACGAACTTCGCTAATGGTATTCCACGCCATACACGCTCGGCATTGCCCCATCCAACGAGCATATTCTGCTCCACAATCACTACATACATAAGCTGTTTTTGGTGCTTTTGCCATTGTTACCTCTATTACTTAATTCGCTATTGCCTAATCAGACATTGTTAAACGTAGCAATCCTACCAAAAAACACTGTTTAAATAAACAGGAATCCTCTGATTTTTCGATCTAGATCGAAAAATGGAATTTACTAACTCGCTTTTTCTAAGAAAACGGTGAAACTAAACAAGGAGCTAGAAACACCGCTCATTATTTTACATTTACTCACTATTCATTTAAGGAAATCTATGTATAAATTAGTTTCACCTATACAAAAAGCCTTTACGCTGATTGAGTTAATGATTGTGATTGCAATCATTGCCATTCTTGCCACTATCGCCATTCCGTCTTATACCAGTTATACCCAAAAAGCAGCTCTGTCAGAGTTACTTCGTGCATCTGCGTCTTATAAATCAGATGTTGAAATCTGTATCTACAATACGGGAACAGCGACAAATTGTACCGCTGGCTCAAATGGCATTCAAACAGCCAAAGCAGACAGTACTGATGCTAAATACCTAAAATCAGTTGCTGTTTCTGCGGGAGTTATTACTGTTGAAGGTAAAGGCAATTTAGATGGTTATGGCTATACCCTTACGCCAACGGTAACCAATGGAAATATTACTTGGGCAACAAAATGTAAAGGCAGTGATACAAGTCTGTTCCCTGCTGGCTTCTGTGGTTAGAGTTGATATTTATCGGCTCTTTCTTCAATTTCACTGAAAAAGAGCCTGATATTAAGGAGAGGGGAAAATGCTGTCTGACTATGCGGTTTATGAGAAAAATAGTGATACGTTAATTCAAATTGAACAAACGCTATGGCAACGTAATTGCCAAGAAAAGCAACTTTTGCAACGCTATTTGGCCATTCCTGTGCAAGAAAATATGCAAACGTTGTGGTTAGCTATTGATGATGAAAATAATCTAAGTGCCTGTGAGATGTTCGCTTTCTTACATAATAAGCAGATAGAACCCGTCATCATCGCAAGTGAAGAACTGAAATACTTACTGAATGCACTTTCTCCCGAACAACAAATAGCACACGATGAAAATACGGAACATTATGACCACACAGAAAATCGTAGTGAACATTTAGACTTGAATGATCCGATTATCCAAATTTTAGATAATCTGTTTAAAACTTGTGTTGCTCAACAGGTTTCAGATATACATATTGAACCAAGGCAAGATCGTTTAGTTATTCGCTTACGCATTGATGGGGTTTTGCATCTTTATAAAACGCTTTCACTCCATTTTAGCCAGCGAATTCTCTCTCGGGTTAAATTACTTGCCAAACTCGATATTAGCGAATCTCGCCTACCGCAAGACGGACAATTTAGTTTCACTACTGCACTTTCTGACACTCTGGATTTTAGGGTATCAACGTTGCCAACAAACTACGGTGAAAAAGCTGTTCTGCGTTTGCAGAAAAATAAGCCCACTCATTTTGATTTTTCAGATCTTGGCTTTAACTCCAACCAAAAACAGCTTTTGCTTAATGCCCTACAACAACCACAAGGTTTGATACTGGTTACAGGACCAACAGGGAGTGGCAAAAGTATTACGCTATATAGTGCGTTAAGCCATTTAAATCAAATGGAAAAACATATTCTTACCGCAGAAGATCCGATTGAAATTGAGATTGATGGCTTAATCCAAACACAAGTAAACTCTAATATTCAACTGGATTTCAGCCGATTATTACGCACTTTTTTACGCCAAGATCCTGACATCATTATGCTCGGGGAAATTCGTGATAAAGAGAGTGCAAAAATGGCATTAAGTGCAGCACAAACAGGGCATTTGGTTCTTTCCACATTACATACTAATGATGCACTCTCTGCCGTAGAGCGTCTTACTCAATTAGGTATTCAAGAATATGAAATTAAAAATGCCTTATTATTAGTAATTGCCCAGCGGCTTGTCAGAAAAATATGCCCCCAATGCGTAGGCAAAGGCTGTTCTCATTGCTATCAAGGCTATAAAGGGAGAATAGGCGTTTATCAATTTTTAAGCCGATCTGCAAAAGAATTTGATAAACAGACCGCTTGTTTAGATTTTCCAACACTATTTGAAAGTGCTAAAGAGAAAATTGCTAATCAACAGACTAATTTAGCTGAAGTTGAAAGGGTGCTAGGGAATGAATAAAGATTTAGCCGTAGGGCGTATTTATGAATATCGCTGGAAAGGGTTAAGCCGATTTCAGCAAAAACAACGTGGAAAGCTACTTGCCACGCACAGAGATGAAGCTGAAAAACGACTTTTGGCTCAAGGCGTTAGCCACATTCGTATGCAGCGAAATTTTGTGATCCCAACACCACCAAAGCAAGATGAAATTACTCAAATTATTCATCAACTGGCGTTGTTGATTAAAGCACATATTCCGCTAAAGCAGGCATTAGTAATGCTCAAGGAAAATTGCCAACAGATTCGTTTATTTCAATGGTTGCAACATCTTATTGTACAGATTGAATCTGGCTACTCTTTTTCTCAGGCTTTAGAAAAACTACCATTTTATTTATCTCATCAAGAAATCCAACTGATTAAAATGGGGGAAACAAGCGGTAACTTAACCACAATTTTATACAATATGGCAGAAGCTCGCAGTAAATCGGATAAATTAAATAAAAAAATCAAAAAAATTCTATTCTATCCTGCAATGATTTTGTTTATATCAATAAGCCTATCCTTATTATTGCTTATTTTTATTGTGCCACAATTTGCTGAACTCTATGCAAATAAAGCGAAAGAATTACCTTTTATTACACAATTACTCTTTTCATTTTCACAATTCCTAGCCAATACAATTTATGGATTATTTATTTTTACGCTTATATTATGCCTTATACTTTATTTTATAAATAAGAAAACAACATTATTAAAACGAGCTAAATTCTTATTATTAAGCCGATTACCGATATTTAACCGAATTATTAAGCAAGCTAGAATTGTCTTTTTTTGCCAAAATTGTGGCTTAATGCTTGATTCACATATCCGTTTAAACCAAATTTTGAACGCTTTTCAGCATACACAAAGCGATGACCCAATTTTACAAAAAGAAGTTAAATTTATACTCCAATTATTACAACAAGGCTACCGTTTTTATGAAGGGCTTAATCCGACTGTATTTAATAATGAAATGATACAAATGATCGCTATTGGTGAGAAAAGCGGTAATCTTAGCCAAATGCTGCATCATATTAGTGAGATGTATCAGCAAAAATTGGATTATCAAATCGATATGCTTTCACAATTGCTTGAGCCTATGCTAATGCTGATTATGGGGGTAATTGTCGGCACAATTATGCTTGGGCTTTATTTGCCAATTTTTGGTATGGGAGCATTAGTAGAATGATCGGTTTAAAATTACTGATTGCTTGCTCAATGCTATTTTGGTTTAAACGGGCATTCTATCAATTTCCACATAAAATCAACCACGCTATTTTTCAAGATGTTACAACCCTTGTTGATTGTGAAATGACGCAAGCTGATTTTGTTAAACACTCAAAATTACAACCTAAGCCATTTGCATATTTCTATTTAATGGGCTTACTCTTTCTATTATTTTCACTATTTAGTTCATACTCAATATTTATTTTATTGATTATCTTTATTCTAATTTATCTTTCTTTTATTGATATTTATTATTACTTAACTGATATACATTATATTGCTATTATTTTTCTACTTGCTATAACAGAGTTACTCTTTAATCAATCTTATTTTATCTACGAACGGATTTTCACATTATTTATTGCTATTCTATTTTTTAGTTTACTCTCTTTATTGATTAAGTATATTTTGAAAAAAGAAGCACTAGGTTCAGGAGATATAATTTTACTCATTACTCTATCGCCTTTATTTTCATTAGAACAATTTTGTTGGTTGCTGTTTATTGCAAGTGTGACAGGTATAGGCTATTCACTAATTTTTTATCTTGCGACAAAAAAACAATTAACAAAGCTCCCTTTTATTCCTTTTATTAGTTTTTCTGTAATGGTTTTAGGTTAGGAATTGATAATAAAAAAACAGCCCAAAATCGCATAAAGCTATTTTGAGCTGATAGAACATTATAAATATATTAACTTTCGTTATGAATTTCCAAGTTAGTTGCTTGTTTAGCTAATTTGGCTTTTGCTTTGTCGTTTCTTGCTTGAGCAATACAATTTAAGTATTCTTTATCAACATCACCAGTAATATATTCGCCAGTAAAGACCGATGCATCAAAGTTATGAATTGCAGGGTTTTCAAGCTGAACAGATTTAAACAGATCACTTAAATCTTGGAAAACAAGACGATCAACACCAATCATTTCGGCAACTTGTTCGACACTTCTGTCATAAGCAACTAGTTCTTCGCAAGTCGGCATATCAATACCATATACGTTTGGATAACGAATTTCTGGTGCTGCGGATGCAAAATATACTTTCTTAGCTCCCGCTTGACGAGCCATCTCAACTATCTGCTCTGACGTTGTACCACGCACGATAGAATCATCTACCAACAAGACTGTTTTATCTTTAAATTCACTTGCAATTGGATTTAACTTACGGCGTACCGATGATTTACGCTGTGCTTGCCCTGGCATAATAAAGGTACGAGCAACATAGCGATTTTTCACAAAACCTTGACGATAAGGTTTGTTGAGTACGTTTGCAATTTGCAATGCGATGTCTGTTGAAGTTTCTGGAATTGGAATAACCACATCAATTTCAGGCAGAATATCTTTCCATTGTGTTGCGATTTTCTCGCCAAGTAAACGCCCCATATGAACACGAGCCGCATATACAGATACACCATCAATAACAGAATCTGGGCGTGCAAAATAAACATATTCAAAAATACAAGGGTTTAGTTTTGGATTATCTGCACAAATTGCAGAATGGAATTGACCGTCAAAGGTAATATAAATCGCTTCACCTGGTTGAACATCACGCACATATTCAAAGCCGACAATATCTAAAGCGATACTTTCAGAGGCGAACATATATTCGGTTTTACCATTTTCTTCACGTTTACCTAATACTAACGGGCGAATACCGTAAGGATCACGAAATGCAACCATTCCATAGCCAATAATCATTGCTAAACACGCATAAGCACCACGAATGACTTCATTCGTTTTACGCACTGTTTCAAAAATATTGTCTGGCGTAAGTGGCTCTGCTGGATATTGATCAAGATAATGAGCAAAAATATTTAATAAAGCTTCTGAATCTGAATTGGTATTCACGTGGCGTTTTGCGAGAGTAAATAATCGCTGTTTTAACTCTGCATTGTTGGTTAAGTTTCCATTATGCACAAGTGTTAAACCATAAGGTGAATTTACATAGAAAGGCTGTGCTTCTGATACGCTTGATGAACCTGCTGTTGGGTAGCGAACGTGTCCGATACCGACATTACCTTGTAAACGTAACATATGCTCTTGGCGAAAAACTTCGCTGACTAAGCCGTTTGCTTTACGCAAGCGGAAACGATTTTCTTCATCAATGGTAACAATACCTGCGGCATCTTGCCCACGATGTTGTAATAATGTTAAGCCATCATAAATAGCTTGATTTACGGGGGAATGACCAATAATCCCAACAATTCCGCACATAATAACCTCTAGTTAGCCGATTTTAAAAAACTTGAATTTACTTTTAACTGCTCAAAATGCTCAAAAAACCATTTCACAATAAAATCAAAATGGGGAATCAATTTAGATTCTTTCCATAATTCACTTTGAGCAAAACTGGTAAAGGTGTCTAAAAAGAACAATATCGCTGCAACAATAAAAATGCCACGCAAAATACCAAAGCCAGCCCCAAGCACTCTATCTGTGCCTGATAAACCTGTCTTGCTGACTAATTGCCCAATTAACGCATTGATAATACCGCTGACGATTAACACTGCAATAAATAAGATTGCTGCGGCAATGCCGTTGCGTAGATATTCTGAATTTTGTAAATAAACTGAATCAATTTGAAGAAGTAAATTCGCCATTGCAGGATAAAACTTACTAGCGATAAAAAAGGCGATAATCCACCCTGCCAAAGACATTACTTCTTCAACAAAACCTCGCCATAAACTGACAAGGATTGAAAAAACCACAATTCCGATAATAATAAAATCAACCATAAAACCTCAAAAAATGCCCATTTGGCAAAACAGGCGTTATTTTACAAAAAAAGAAAACGTTTGCGTAGCCCGAATTAAGCGAAACTTTCATTTTCTTTTAATCTAAAGTGAGAACCTAAACTGGTTTCTCGTTGTAACATTGCATTTACTACGGCTTGTGCGGTCTTTAACGCATAGTAAATTTCAATGCCTTGATGTTGATGAAAAGCTAACGGTTGATAGCGTTCTGCTAGATTTTGCAAGCTCTGTTGCAGTGCGATTAAATTTTCAGTAGTTCGGTACACATTAGCAAAACGGGACATCAATTCTCGAATGCTGGAAAGCACCTGACTGGCACTCAAGCTCTCATCGCCTTGTGGATTAACTAATGTAGCAAGGTAGTCCGCCCAATCTTGAGCTGAAAAAGTGGTGGCAAGCGGTGGGTTTTGAGCTAAATTTTGCAAAATGCGTTTAACCGCTCGTTTGGCAAACACTAAACTACCACCAACGGAGTTACCACCTAAACGGTTTGCCCCTTCAATACAAGATGAAACTTCCCCTACCGCAAATAAACCTTTTACATCACTTTCTGCATAATCATCAATCACGATCCCCCCATTACAACTATGTGCAAAAGGAGCAATCGCAACTTTATCTCGCAATAAATGAATACCGACTTCATTATTTAACCAATTTAGATAAACCGTATAAAATTCTTCTTGGTCTTGATATAACTCAGGCGAATAGTGCAGATAAACGCCCTTTTCTTGTGGATTTTCAAGCAAGTGTTTCATCATCACTAAATCAAATTCAACACAGTCAAAATCTACACTGAAAGGGGCATAATCACTCCGTTCTCGCATCATCTGCTTAAAAGCATCGGGTGAAAGGTGTGCAAAGAGATCATTGCCTTGGCTATCCGTTACTTTAGCCACATATTTTAAAGTATGCTCGCCAAACAATACTTTGTATTTCGGTTCAACAAAAGACGGGATAAACTGAATAAATTCCAAATTGGTCAGCTTTGCCCCTGCTTGTTGAGCAATATAATGGCTAGAACCAATCACATCGGCAGGGTAAAGGTTATCTTTATATAAGCCCGCAATGCCGCCTGTGGCAAGAATAATTTGTGATGTTTTGCAAAAAATATACTGCATCTCACCGCTTGTTTTGTGGCTAAAAATCGCCCCTTGCACCACATTCTGTTGAGCTTCATTCGGTTTTACCACAATGTGCAACAACGTAGCATTTTCGTAATATTCGGTTTGCTGTTGCTCAATGATCTGTTTGGCACGTTCGGCAGCTTCTTTCCACTGGTTGATCAAATAGATCGGGCGAGCATATTTGGCAAAGCACGCAGGGCGATTATCATTGCGTTTCCAAGGGCGAAAACCTATCCGCTCTAATAGCTCGACTGCTTGTGCGGAATCTTCAATATAAGCTTGCACAATTTTAGGATTGTTCATTCCCTGTGCGACTCGGTCAATATCTTCTTTAAATTTAGCGTGATCGTCCTGATCACCTGTAACTTGAATACCTAAAGTCGCTTTAAGGGGAAAATAACTCGCTCCACTGCCAATGGGTGCTTTGCTAATTAACACAGTACGGATTTGCTTGGCATTCGCTTCTACACAACTTGCCAAACCTGCAATGCCAGTGCCAACAATCAGAAGATCGGTTTCAATATGATGAGAAATAGAAATTGGATACATAAAAAAGCGGTAAGATTTTGCAAAAAATTTACAAGATCTTACCGCTTGTTAGGGGTTGTGTCTATTAGATATATGAGTTCTGTACTTGCTTACCAAAATTAGAAAATAATTTGGCAAATCATTTCATCTTTAATTTAGGTTAAGCATTACGCCATAATTCTTGGTATTTTTTCTCTGTCGTAAACATTCCTAAAAATAGACAAATTGGCTCTAAAATAGCTCTGCAGATTTTATCTCTTATTGAGCCTTTTTCTAAATATCCTAGTTGATAAGCAATTTCTCTAGCACGATGGTATGCAATTGGGTATATCTATTTTCTCTTACATCTTTGATATCTGATTTGCCTCAAAACTGGATCTGTAATTCCCTGAACCGAATATTCCCTAGAATATGAATTAGCATCAAGAATACAACGTGATTCATCGAAATTACGTGACGAATTTGATGGTTCAGATACACAGGATGTTAGACAAAATACAGAACATATTACCGTCTGGGTTAAATACCTAGAAAACATAATTTTTCTCATATTTTCTCCTTTGTTTTATGATACAAATAGGAACCTAGCAATGCTATCGGTAACATACCCAATATCCCATAATATGGTTGAATTACAAACAATAGGATAAAGCTAATGATTACAATATATATGGAAATCACTTTCTTATTCATACAGTTCAACCTTAGATTTAGATCAGCTAACTAAATTTTAAATAGAATAATTTACATAATGCTATTAGTCTGTAAGATAAATCACATTTTTACAATTCTATCCGCTGATTTTATCGTTGTTTCTCGGTGAGCTACAATCACCCTCGTAATTGCTAACTTTCCTATTGCTTCGTTAATTTTTCGCTCATTGTCTTCATCTAAATGGCTGGTTGCTTCGTCCATAAAGAGAATTTTGGGTTTCTTATACAATGCCCTAGCAATAAATAACCGCTGGCGTTGTCCTCCTGAAAGATTATTACCAAGTTCGCCAAGCAAAGTTTCATAGTTCATTGTCATTATTTCATCGTGAATTTGTGCTAATTTGGCACACTCAATGGCAAATTCACGGTCATATTTGGCTTCAAAGCTAACAATATTTTCTAATATAGAACCTGAGAAAAATTTGTCATCTTGCAGTACACAGGCGATATGCTGTCGGTAGTTTGTTGTACCAATTTGTTTAATGTCGATATTATTAAAGTAAATTTCTCCCTTAGTTGGTTTTAAAAGCCCTGCCATCAATTTGAGCAATGTGGTCTTTCCAAAACCTGATTTTGCTGAAATTGCTACACTTTCCCCCGCTTGTATCGTTAAATTTAGATCTGAAAATACAGGAGGAGAAAACTGGTCATAGTGAAAAGTAAGATTTTTAACTGTAATAGATGCTCCTTGCAATTCTTCACCTAATCCTACCGCTTGAGGTTGATAAACGTCTTGCTCTGTTTCCGCTAAAGCAATATCAGCAATTCGTTCACGGTGTAGTGAAAGCATTTTGAAATCGAAAAAGATGTTAATCAAGCTACCCATTCGTGAGGAAAATGATCCTCGATAGGCGTTGAATGCCATAAACATACCTATCGTCATTACGTTATCAATTACAGCTGTCGCCCCAATCCATAAAATCATAATTTGTTCAAGGGTTGAAATAAATGTATGAACACCTGAAAAGAACATATCAAGCTTCGTTACACGAATAGAGGTATTGAAAGCATCTGCGTTAAGCGACATCCAATGCTCTTCTCGTTTTTTGTTCAAACCAAGTGATTTCAAGGTAGCTATACCATAGAGTGTTTCCATAAAATGCGAGCTGGCTTTGGCATTTTTAATGATTTGCTCTTCAGTAATTTGACGATAGGTCAGATAAGTAGCCAAACGAAGCAACAAATAAACTACAGAAAAGGCAATAACCACCCACGTCAGCCAACCACCGTAGAGAAACATCATAATTACAACACTAACGGTCATTATCAAGTCAATAATCGTTGTTACTATGCTGTTAGTTAGCGTACTTTGAATTGTTCTAAGAGATGAAAATCTTGATTGAATATCGCCAACTTGTCGCTTTTCAAAGAAATCAAGAGGGAGTTTAAGCAAATGCGAGAAAAGGTGAATAGGAACAGCCCAAGACAAATTACTAGCAGTAACGATTGGTCTTTTGCTTGTAAAACGTGATCCATTACAAGTTGTGTGCCAATCGGCATCAATAAGGCGATCAACTCAATTAAAATCGAGAGCGAGAAAATTTTAACTAATGCCCCTTTAATCCCAGAGATATTCTTAAAGGTTTCATAGAGGCTGATTTCTTCACGATTTTTGGGCTTTTAAACCTCACATCTGACCAAACCTCTAAGGCAACACCAGTGAAATGCTTCGAACATTCGGTTAGCGAGATTTTTTTCTTACCAAATGCAGGGTCGTGGATAACTACATAGCGATCTGTGGCTTTGGTTAAGACCACAAAATGATTAAAATCCCAATGTAAAATACAAGGTAAACGTAATAATTTAAGTTCGTCAAGCTCAAGAGAAAGTGGGCGAGTAATAAGTTTAAGATCAGAGGCGATATCTACGAGGTTTCTTAACGTTGCACCTTTAGATGAAATACCATATTTACTACGAAGCCGAAATAGATTGGATTCACCACTATAATAGCCAGCCACCATCGCTAAGCAGGCTAATCCACATTCAGCCGACTCTGTTTGCAATACAACAGGTACTTTTTTGAAAAAAGAGAAATTGAGCTTATCTAGCATAATGACATCATCCCCATATTAATGAATAGAAATATAATGGGATTCAGAAAACATTCCTACATTAAATTTTGTAATAATTTCCTTTTTGTGAACTAAATTACATATTTATTGATAAAAAATTGTTATATTATTGTTAATTTTAAGTTTCTTTAAACCAAATAAGGAGAAATCTATGAAAATTTTAAATCAATATGAAGTCTCACAAGTAAATGGTGGCTTTTTCGATTTTGGTTCTTTCTTTGATTCATCCCCTAGTTGGGGAGCTACAATAGGTGGAGCTATTGGTAGCTATGGTAGCCCTATTGGCTCGCTTGCAGGTAGTGTTGTTGGACATGCAATTGAAACTACAGATTATAATAAAATAGGGGAAAATTATAAAAATCAGATCAATAATGAATTAAAAAATGGCTATATCCCAGCGGACTAATTCAAATGAGAAAACTCACCCAAATGTTAGGTACTGTAATAGGAGTAGTAATTTACCTATTACTCATCAAAGAGACTGAGCTAACAAACATAACTAAATGGCTTTTTGTTATCCTTCTAATGTTACTCGGTCAATTTGTTGCAACATATATTTATGATCGTATTAATAAAAAATAATTCCAATAAAAGCTCACAGAAATGTTCTATGAGCTTTTATATTTTCTACCTACTGGTAGTCAGTTTTCCGTATTTTTTGTTAGGTTATAGAGTGGAAATAGCATCCATTCATACAATTTACGATTTTCAAGAAAAACCGTTGCTTCCGCTTTCATCCCACTCAAAAATGCAAGCGAAGTGTTATTATACTCCACCTTCTGATCCGAAATTGCTACCGTAATTTTATATAATGGATTATTTGGATCAGCCACAGGAATATTTTTGTAGAACGCCAGTTCTTGCAGAGAAGCTGGCACTGTTGAAATGTGTTTAATTACCCCATTAAACTGTCCAAATTTCTCAAAAGGAAAGGCTTCATAGCGAATGTTAATCTTGTCGTTAGGTTTTATAAACGAAATAGCACCATTCGGCACCCACATCACCAGCTGATATTCTCCTTTGTTAGCAGGTATCATCTGTGCTAACGCATCGCCTTCTCGAATTACTTGCCCGACAGTTACACTAACCGACTCAACTAAACCATCCATTGGAGCATTAACAATCAACTCAGATACAGACTCAAATTCTAACAACCGAATCTCAAGGTCATTTTGTTGTAACCCATAACGGATAATCTGATTTTGGAAATCTGTTTTTCGACTTTCTATTTCATTTTCAAGACTAAGAATTGCTGACTCTTGCTGAATCAGCTTTTCTTGTAAACTATTTCGTAACGATTTCTGATCAAAATAACGAGAACGCTGTAGAGCAACCTCATCATTGGCTGAATAGCCCTTTTTCATTAAATTTTCATACTTTTTCAGAGTTAAATAATATTCCTCAGTACTTTTTGATACTTCTGCAAAATATTTCTCTGTATCTGCATAGATTTTACGATTCTTGGCGATCTGTTTCTCTAAATTAGTTAAAGTTTCAACTTGGTTAGCTTTTACCAATTCAATTACTCGATCTAACTTACTAATTTGCTCTTTAATTGCATTGATAGAATTTATACCAACGTTACCGCTATCAGTTATTCGATCTAGGGTAATTTTAAACAGAGGATCACCTTTTTTAATCGGCTGATTGATTTCAACATAACGCTCTGAAATATAGCCTGATTTTGAAGCGGAAAGAATTATAGGGTGAGGTTGCATCACTACCTCACCTAAAATAGTTTCACGGCGAGTGTAACTACCAAAGGTTATGTATAGAATAAAAGAAACAATGATTGTGAACGACAATAGAAAAACTAGCCAGCTTGGTATTGATGAAAGTAATACCGCTGTACTTTTCCATTTTTGATATTCAAGGGCTTCTTTTCTAAACATAAATATTCCAATAGAAAAAAGATACTACTTACCACTCAAAAGTTCTATTGATCTAACAACCCCACCCTCTCTATAAATAAAATCATATATTCTAGCTATAGTTTCTTTTTTTATTGAAGGCTGCTTTTTTATTGAATAAATAAAATCATCAGAATTGTAAGAACTATCTTTAAATAAAATTTTCCATATATCTAATACTATATTTTCGTTTTCAAGTTTTTCTAATAAGATATGTAAGGCATTTCCACAAACATAAATAGAAAAATCAGAATTATTTTCATTCATTATCTTCTTACTATTATCTTTATAATATCTATAACAAGCATCTAAATATGCTCGCTGTATACTTTCGACTTTGTGAGCATCGACATAACCTAGTTTAAATAAACTCTTTATAGAAAAATACTCGGCACTGCCTTCATGCAACCAAGATTTACCGAAATGATTGTGTTCATATGAATTCCATATATGAAATATCTCATGAGCAATAAAACTATATATTTGATGATATTTACCTTTATCTAGTTTGGACACGTTTAATACGTTATAAGATAAAAAATCATCTAAAACATCCCCTTTATAATGAAAATCTCCTCCATTTTCAGTAAAATCTATAACAACGACAGGTTTCTTTTTAATAATATGTCCAAAAACATTAGAATAATAATTAAACACTTCTTTGTATACTTTGAGTATATTTTCTTTCAAGTCTCTATTTTTTTCTAATCCAAGAATCTTTATAGGTTTTTCATCTCCCCAAAAAATATATCTATTGCCCAAAATATATTCATCATTTTCCAAAATAGAAAAGTTTGGGTATGTATCCTGTATCTTGTTTACTACAGTCCCATTTTCATATCTAATAGTTTTAGGTAATAAATAGTCCTTATACAACAAGAACTCACCATTGCTATAAACTCTAAGAGGATCATAAAACTCTCTAGATACTTCTGATTTTATATTAAGTGTAATCTTGAACTTTCCATCCATTGATGTTGTAAATGTTTTGCCTTTAATCAATATATTATCATAATGACTATCAATCTCAATATAATTGGCACTGGGTATATTATAATAAATTATAAGCTCATCTTTATTCTTATCTAAAAGGATACTATTATATTTTGCAGATAGAGAGCTGATACAAGTAAAAAATACTAAAAATAGAAACGTTTTAAATACTAATGATATATTCCACATAATGGTTTATGATCCTCACTGTCATCAAGAGTAGTTAAATTTTCTATTATTCCTAGTCAAATCTACTTAACAAAAGATACTTTATTGCCTTTCTGTATAACCTCTTATTATTTCCTAAATTTTCAGATAGCATAATTTCTTTAACAAAATCGTTCATAGAAAACTCCTTAATTTGGTTAAGTGAAAAATCAAATTAAATGGTGATAAAAACTTCATCGAAGTTATGATAAACAATATACAGTAAAGAAACATTGATAAAGAACAATAAAATGATAAAAGCACTCCTATTTCTTCTTCGAAAAAATAATGATTTCTATATACCTACTAAAATAATACGAAACTGGGGGAGAAATCTACTTTAGAACTTTATTTTTATTAAATAAAAAAATAGTTAGCGAGACGAAACGCTTTTGACTTTTTAATCGGCTGATTGATTTCAACATAACGCTCTGAAATATAGCCTGATTTTGAAGCGGAAAGAATTATAGGGTGAGGTTGCATTACCACCTCACCTAAAATAGTTTCACGGCGAGTGTAACTACCCAAAACAATATAAAGAATAAAAGAAGCCGTAATCAAAAAAGATAATAAAAATACAAGCCAGCCCGGTATTGATGAAAGTAATACCGCTGTACTCTTCCATTTTTGATGTTCAAGAGCTTCTTTTCTAAACATAAATATCTATAGTAAAGATGCGTAATATATACCAAGTAATACTGTTATAATTAAATTCAATTCAATTACCATCTTAAATGTTTTTTGGGGGACATTGTTAATTTTTGATACTCTTTTCAATAAAATCATCATTAAAAATGTAAGTGACATAAAAAAAGGGAAAATGCCTTGTGACATAAACAAGGCATTCACTAAAACAAATAGAATTAAATCTTTCATCGGATACAGCTATTTTTTATCAGCAATACCAACAGCGGCTCCACCTAAAAATCCAATTCTAGGTGCTAGATATCTCGCAGCCGCAGAACCTAATGGACCACCTACAGCTCCTGAAGCGGCCCCTACGGCAATGCTAGTACCAAATCCAGACCAAGAAAAATTACCTGAAATTACAGAGTTTCCAAGATATCCCAAACCTCCACTTAGAGCTCCGATACCTGCACCAGGTAGCCCAAATGAAACAGATACATGCTTTATTTCATAATCAGTTAGTTGTCTCATTATACAATCCTCAGTATGTTTCTTTGTGAATGGTTATCTAACTTTAATAGAGTTGGTATATATAGCACATAAACTAACAAAAAAAGTGATCTACTTCACATTATTCTAAATTACCCCAAAAAATCGCTCATACCTATGCAAAAACCAACCATTTTCCTTTTTTGCATAACTCCCCAAACAAAGAACAGCAAAGCCCTACCGCCATTTTTTGCCCAAATTTTTTATTATTTATCTATGCAAAAGACTAGTACCCCACAGCTCTAACTTTCATATCTGTTCTTTAATTGCATTGATAGAATTTATACCAACGTTACCGCTATCAGTTATTCGATCTAGAGTAATTTTGAACAGAGGATCACCTTTTTTAATCGGCTGATTGATTTCAACATAACGCTCTGAAATATAGCCTGATTTTGAAGCGGAAAGAATTATAGGGTGAGGTTGCATTACCACCTCACCTAAAATAGTTTCACGACGAGTGTAGCTACCAAAGGTTATGTATAGAATAAAAGAAACAATGATTGTGAACGACAATAGAAAAACTAGCCAGCTTGGTATTGATGAAAGTAATACCGCTGTACTTTTCCATTTTTGATATTCTAAGGCTTCTTTTCTGAACATAATTATCTCTTATCAAAAAGATATAAAATTAAATTCAAAAAAGCAAAGACAGTGGAAATCAAAAAAACATTAAAAATAGATTGTTCTATATCAACTTCTTTCCCTCTAACAAAAAATTCATATGTAGAAGCATATATCATATTTAAAATAAAATAAAAAAATAAAGAGCTTTTTATACTTAATGAAAATTTTCTACTGATAAATACAAGAAGCTGATTAAATAAAACGGAAAATATGATGAGATAAATATTCATGTATGGTACCGTATTTTTGTAATGAAAAGGCACTATTTGTTAGACGAAATCGCTTTTTGAACCCCAAAGTTTAACCCTATAAAACCTGGTCACCAAGCTACATTAGCTGCTATATCACCAGCTGTCTTAATTGTAGCCCCTCATACCCCTCCTGTTATTGCCCCCGTAGCGAGAATAAATACCTTTCCATTTTTGATGTTCAAGGGATTCTTTTCTGAACATTAATTACTTTTTCTAAAAAAGATTAAATATACTACTAACGCTAAAATAGGATCTGCAATCCATCTATTTACAGCAAAGGGTAATATAGGATAAATAAAGTTGGAAGCTATAAAAAAGAAAATAGCAAAAATAAAAGTAGTGAGAATAAATCTTTTCATTTTACACCTTCTTTCATTCAAATATCACAATATAATAATATTGTGTTTGTGTTCTTTACCACATATTTTTTTGTTAAGTAACAAAGAATTATAATGAAAAAACATATATAGAATTATATATCATATTTAAAATGAGAGGCTGTATTAAATTCACAAGTATATTAGTCTAATACAGCCATTTTCTTTATATTTCTATTTATTATTAAACCATTTCAGTAGAAAATATACAACAATAATATAAATAATTGAGCCAACAAAACAGCCAACCATTATATTTACAATACTTCTTTCGTTAGATTCAAACAAATATGCAATCAAAAAAGTTATCGAAAAAAATATCGGAGCCTGAATAATTAGCGATTTTTTCATAATTACCACCAAAACATAGCTAGATGAATAGAACCATCACTAATATCCCCTGTAATTGCTCCATTTGTTATAGATTTACCCAAATTTCTTCCAGCAAAGATGCTATGAGTATCACCTATATTTAGAACCCTCATAAAAAATCCCCTCTTTTGATACCATTCAAATTATTATCTGTTAAACACAATAATTTAACACATTGATAATGCCTAAAAATTCAGCGATTTAATTGTACTCTTCCATTCACTTGGAGGAAATTATTTTTATATATATCTTGAGGAAAACGTGATCAGTATCACAATTTATTAATTTTTTGAGATTGAAGATTTTTACATAGAGAATCTTAAGAGGTAATTTTTCACAGTTTCAATAGATTGAAATAGCGGTAAGATTTTGCAAAAAATTTACAAGATCTTACCGCTTGTTAGGGGTTGTGTCTATTAGAGAAGCGATGGTGCTGCATCTAATAGAATTCGGGTGTACTCTTTTTGTGGGAAGTCGAAGACTTCGGCGGCTTCGCCTTGCTCAACGATCAATCCACCATTCATTACAACAATACGGTCAGAAACTTGGCGTACTGTTTGTAAATCGTGTGAGATAAACACCATTGCAAGATTTAACTCTTTTTTCAAATCTGCAAGTAAGTTAAGCACCTGTGCTCGAACAGATACGTCTAATGCTGATGTTGGTTCGTCCGCCACAATCAATTTTGGGTTTAACGCTAACGCACGAGCAATCGCAACACGCTGTTTTTGCCCGCCCGATAAACGCGTTGGTTCAACTAATGCGGCTGAACGTGGTAAGCCAACACGAGAAAGCAGTTCATACACACGTTTTTCACGTTCGTGTGGTTGTAACACGTTGTGAATATCCATTGGGTCTTTCAAAATATCTAGCACTCGCATTCTTGGGTTTAATGCGGTTGCTGGATCTTGGAAGATTACCGATACTTGGCGACCAAACTGTTTACGAGCTTCGGTGCTACCGTATTTCATTTGTAAGCCATTAAACTTAACTGTACCTGACGTTGGTTTTTGTAAACCGATAATCACGCTAGCAAGGGTAGATTTTCCGCAACCAGACTGCCCTACTAAGCCAACTGTTTCACCTGCACTAACACTTAAACTTACACCACCTACGGCAGTAAATTTCTTTGGATTGAACAGCGTACCATCACGAGAAGGGAACTGTACAACAATGTCCTCCAATTCAATAATTGGCTGTTCTTTTAATGGTTTCATACTCATTATTTAGCCTCCAAATGTGATGCCCATAGATGTTTCGGGTGGTCTCCTGCTGGAACAAGTTTCAAACGTTGTTTTGGATTTGCATCTGGTCGTAGTGAACGGCTTGCAAAACGGTCGCCATCTGCGAAATCAAACGGTGATGGAACACTACCAGGGATTTGATACAAACGCTCTGCACGACACTCTGTTGAAAGCACTGAGCCAAGTAATCCACGAGTATATTCGTGTGTTGGGTTCGTGAGTAACGGTGTTGTTGGTGCAGCCTCTACCACTTGACCTGCATACATTACGGTAATGTGGTGAGCAATTTGTGCAACAAGTGCGAGATCGTGGCTTACAAATACCATTGCAAAGCCTAATTTTTCACGCAATTCGTTGAGCAATTTAATCACTTCAGCTTGAACTGTTACGTCTAATGCGGTTGTCGGTTCATCTGCAATCAAGAGTTTTGGTTCACGAGCAAGTGCCATTGCAATTAACACACGTTGTCTTTGACCACCCGATAATTCGTGTGGATAACGGTTTAAGGTTTTTTCTGGGTCAAGTTTTACCCATTGCAATAGGGTTTCTGCTGATTGTTTACCACCACGACTGATAAGCTGTTGCATTTGGTCTTTAATACGCATTGATGGGTTTAATGCACTTAACGCATCTTGATAAATCATTGAAATTTCGTGACCACGCAATTCATTTAATTTATCTGTTTTGAGTAAATCGTGTTGCTGACCACTGCGGTCGGTAAAGAGAATTTCCCCCGTAATTTTTGCTGTTTTTGGTAATAAGCCCATAATCGAGAAAGCTGAAATTGATTTACCACAACCAGACTCACCCACCAAGCCCATTGTTTCACCTTCGTGAACGGTAAAGCTGATGTTATCCACAAGTGGAGTTTCGCCATAACGATTTGGGAAGCGAATAGAGAGATTTTTCACTTGTAAAATCGGTTTTGCATTTGGATTGACTTGCATACGATCGGTACGAGTCACTTCTTTCTCTTGTAATTTTAATAGGTAGCGTTTTAAAGCTAAACCTTCTGCCATCGCTTCTTGTACATCTGTTGAAAGCGGTTTTGATACGTCTTCTTTTGCTGCTGTTGGGCTACGTTTGAGTTTTGGATTCACTAACGCATCAGTTAAGCCTTCAGATAAGATATTTAATGATAATACCGTTAATAAAATCATTAAACCTGCAAAAGTTGTCGCCCACCAGAAGCCACTTAATACTAAGTTACGTCCTTCTGATAATACGTTACCCCAAGATGGATATGGTGGTTGTACCCCTGCCCCTAAGAATGAAAGTGATGCTTCTAATACGATGGCATCAGCAACCATTACTGTGGCAAAAACTAAAACAGGTGCTGCAGTATTACGCACAACGTGTTTTAAGAGAATGTAAGTACGGCTTCCCCCGATAACACGTTCTGCACGAATGTAATCTTCTTCCCATTGTGAAACTACGTTAGCACGCACAACACGAGCAAGTTGTGGAGTGTAAACCACTGCAATGGTTAAGATAATTACAGGCACGCTGTTACCGAAAGTAGCAAGTAATACGGCGGCTAAGGCGATACCTGGGAATGCCATTAAAATATCCATTAGACGCATAATAACTTCGTTACCGAATTTATCTGCGGTAGCGGCAGTTGCCCCTAAGATACTACCGAATACAATCGCCATTCCCACTGCACCTAAACCGATGAAGAGCGAGGTTTGTGCACCGTAAACTAAGCGAGAGAAAATATCTCGTCCTAAGCGGTCTGTTCCGAATAAATATTCACTACTCGGTGCTTGCACAGGGCGTAATGTTTGGAGCGGGTCATAAGGTGCCACCCACGGCGCTAAAATTGCAACGGCTGCAACAACCAATAAAAAAATCAATGCAATTTTGGAGGCGGTTGATAATGCTTTGAATCTTGCACCGCCAGAAGCAAGTCGATCTGCTAATCCTTGACGAAACATTATAAACTCCGAATTTTTGGATTGATGATAAGATACAGAATATCAACAATGATATTTACCAACACGAAGGTAAATGCAATGGTTAATACTACGCCTTGTACTAAGTGTAAATCGTGATTGACGATACCGTTAAAGATCAATTTACCCATTCCTGGTAAGTCAAAAATCTGTTCGATAACCACTGCTCCACCTAGTAAATAACCTACACGCAAACCAAGTACGGTTACAGGTGTAATTAACGCATTGCGTAATACATTACGGCGGATAACCGTTGCATAAGGCACACCATTACCGATTGCTGTACGCACATAATCTTTATCCATTTCTTCTACCATTGTGGTACGCACAACACGAATCAATGATGCACAAACAGGTACTGCTAAAGCTAAGGAAGGAAGTACCATTGAGCGAATATATTCTGTTGGATCTTCACTAAATGCAACAAATCCACCTGATGGTAACCAATCTAACTCAAGAGCAAACCATTGAATCAATAAAATCCCCAACCAGAAAGATGGCGTTGCAACTGCAGCAACAGAAAGTAAACGAATAATTTGATCCACCCAGCTATCACGGTGTAATGCTGCTAATACGCCTAATGTGAAAGAAACAATCGCAGCTAAAAATACCCCGATAAAAGTTAATTGTAAGGTAATAGGAAAAGCTTTTGCGATAAGAGAAGTAATAGGCTGTTCTGGCGGAGTTGTCATTCCAAAATCAAATTGTAATGCATTTCCGATAAAACGAATGTATTGAACAACAAGTGGATCATTTAAGCCGTGCTGTTCACGATATAATTCTTTTGCTGCTTCACTAGCACTCTCGCCCAATGCGACAGTAGCTGGATCACCTGGTGTGAATTGCAAAATAATGAACACTAATGCACTTACGCCAAGCATCATTATTGGTAATGCCATTAAACGACGTAATAACAGACGAAGTACGATTTCCATTTTTTTCTCCGACTACAAGAATGGTTCGTTGGAAGGTTTATATTTATCAAAGAAAAAGCGGTTATATTTTTAAAATAATTTGCAAAATTTGTTATCAATCTAACCGCTTAAATATTCAAATGAAAGAGCTTGTTCCCACTCTCGAAAGAGTGGGAAATTAGGTCATTATTTACGACCAACACCAATAAATGATAGACCAGTGGTTGGGATTGGTTGGAAACCATCTAGTGATTTATCACTCCAAGCCGTTGGTAATTTACGGTGAACAATTGGGTAAAGCGGAACTTGCTCTGCAATAATGTTAATTGCTTTTTCCCAAGCTGCTTTAGCTTCTGCTGGCTCTTTAGCTTTAACCGCAACATCAAGTAACTCTTGTAATTGAGCATACTCTTTAGTGTCTGACCAACCGAAACGTTTTTTCGGCCATACATCACCACGATACCACCAGCTTAAGAGTAAGTCTAAGTCGTTACTGAACACTGATGGGTCCCCCGGTGCCATTACAACTTCGTATGCACCTTTATCAACGTGTCCGCCATATAATGCACCTGATTGTAAGTGTTGTAAGGTTACTTTAACACCAGGGATCTTATTCCAAGACTCTAGTACTAATGGAGCACATTCTTTCACCCAAGAGTGGTCTGTTGAAAGTAATTGGAATTCTAATTTATCCACACCTGCTTCTTTTAATAATTCAGCTGCTTTTTTCGCATCGTAATCATATTGGCTAGATGCTTTTACATAATCAGGGTGAGTGTCTTGAACATAAGAAGTTGCTGCTTTTGCATTACCTAAGAACACAACATCAATGAGTTTTTGTGTATCTAAACCATAGTGTAATGCTTGACGTACTTTTGGATTATCAAATGGAGCTTTCTTACAGTTAAACATTAAGAAGAGTAAACCAAATGATTGTACAGATTCTACTTTACCTTTACGTTTTAAGCGTTCTGCATCTAAATACGGTACGCTTTCCATTGCTTGTGTACGACCTGATTCCTGTGCTGTTACACGAGCAGCATCATCAGATAATAAGAACCAGCTCATTTTCTCTACTTTCGCTGGGTATGGTCCGTTATAACCTTCGTGAGCGGCAAAGACGATACGGTCATCTTTTACTGCTGATACAAATTTATATGGACCAGAACCTACTGGGTTAGCATCAAATGTAGTTTGACCAACTGCTTCAACAACGTGTTTTGGTACAATTTTCACAATACCTAAACGTAATTTGAAGATAGCAAATGGATATTTAAGTTTAAACTCAACTACTTTATCATCTACTGCTTTAACAGAATCAATAAATGGTACAAATTGAGCGAACAGCGATTTTTTCTCAGGATCTAAAACACGTTGGTAAGAATAAACAACGTCTTCGGTGGTAACTGGTTTACCATCGTGGAAAGTTGCACCTTCGCGTAAGGTAACACGCCAAGTGGTTTCATCAACTTGCTCTGGCTCTTTAGCTGCAAGTGCGAGATACGGTTGGCGTGTTGCTGGGTGTAAATCAACTAAACCTTCAAAGAAGTGCATATTTGCTGCAAAAGAAGATGCACCACTTGCTGTCGCTGGGTCAAAACCTGTTGAAAGTGGGTAAGCAATACCTGCTTCAATAGTTGAACCTGCTGCTGGTGCAGCGTATGCTTTTGATGAAAGTGAACCAAGAGTACCACTGAATGCGATACCTGCACCTACGCCAGCAACTAATTTCATAAAGCCACGGCGAGATTCATTATGTTCAAAGTGATTAGCCATAACAGACTCCTTAACGGTGTTGTGTTTAAACAAAAATGTTCAAGTTCATAAACTCAAGAACTATCACAGAGCTTGATTTCCAATCTCAAATTTTGGAGTGAATTAACCAAAATTCAAAACAAAAATGGATTGAAAACATCATAACATTGTCAAAGAGTATGTCAATAAATTGTCTAATTGAGAGTTTACATTTGTGATCTATATCACGAAATTCAACAGAAAAGTAACAATTAGTCTGGATTGTATCCGCTATCTTCTAAAGTCGGCTGGTTTGCAGCCTCTCGAGCAAGTTGATCGCAAATTTCATTTTCACGATGCCCAGAATGCCCTTTTACCCACAACCATTCTAATTGGTGAGGTTGAATTTTCTGATCGAGCAATATCCATAAATCTTGGTTTTTAACTGGCGTTTTATTACTTGTTTTCCAGTTATTTTTTTTCCAATTTGCCAACCATTTTTGGATACCATTTTTCATATATTGGCTATCACTAGATAGTTGAATATGGCAAGGCTCTTTTAGCATTGATAAGGCTTCAATAACCGCTAATAACTCCATTCGGTTATTAGTGGTTAAATGATAGCCTTTACTCAAGGTTTTCTCGTGATTTTTATAACGTAACAGCACGCCTATTCCCCCTTTTCCAGGGTTTCCTAGGCAAGAGCCATCAGTAAAAATTTCAACGGTCTTCATTATATATTAAATGATTCAATAAAGCGGTGAGTTCTTCTGTATTTTTATCAAACAACGTTGCTTATTACATCACAATCGTTTTATTTTGATAAACAAACACACGATCTGCTAAGACTAATTCTAATGCTCGGCTTAGTACTGTTTTCTCCACATCACGACCTGCTCGCATCATTGCATCTGCGGTATAGGTATGATCAACGTTGATCACATTTTGCATAATAATCGGCCCTTGATCTAGCTCGTTATTGATAAAATGTGCTGTTGCACCAATAATTTTTACCCCACGCTCATAGGCTTGCTGATAAGGTTTCGCACCGATGAAAGCAGGTAAAAATGAGTGGTGAATATTGATCACTCGATTAGGATAACGCTCAACAAATTCAGGATTTAATACACGCATATATTTTGCAAGTACAATATAATCTGGTGCATATTCATCAATTTTATCGCTTAATAATTTATCGTGTTCTACTCGAGTTAAACCTTCGTGGCTTACTAAGTGGAAAGGCACATCAAAACGTTCAGCCAAACTTCTTAACGTATCGTGATTACCAATTACTGCGGCAATTTCTACATTTAATCCGCCGTAATACGTTTTCATTAGAATATCACCCAAACAGTGTGCTTCTTTTGTTACCAAAATCACAATTCGTTTCTGTTTTTGTGGTACTAATTTATAGCTAGACCCTTTTGGTAAGGTAAATTGCAGATCGGCTAGTAACGTTTGATCGTTAAAAATACCTTGTAATTCTGTTCGCATAAAAAAACGGCGAGTATCGCTATCTACAAATTCACTATTTTTGACAATATTTAATTGGTGTTTATAACAGATATTCGTTATTTTTGCGACTAACCCAGTATCATCTGGACATTCTGTTAATAAAATTTTATTTTCAATCATTGTGTTAATTTTATCTATGTATAAATGGAAAAAGAGAACTCATTTTGTATGAATTCTCTTTTATATTCAATCTAAGAATAATTAGATTTCAAAATCTTTTAATGATTTACCTGCATCTAATGCTTTTTGAATCACACTTGGTGTTCTACCTTGACCCGTCCAAGTCTTTTCTACGCCATTATCAACATATTTATATTTTGCTGGACGTGGTGGGCGAGGTGTGCGTGGTCCACGTTTTTTAAATTCTGTTGATGAACCTAATAATAATGCTAATTCTTCTGCAGAAATACCATCTTGAGCCAATAATTCACGATATTTGTTTAAACTTTCTAAACGTTGAGCAACTTCTGCTTCCTGTGCTTTAACTGCTTCACGTTTTTCTTCAACAACGATAGTGAGTTTTTCAAGTAAGCCTTCTAACTGCTCAAGCGTTACTTCACGAGCAATAACACGCAAACTACGAATATTAGATAATGTTTTTAAAACTTCAGACATTTATTATCTCCTAAATAAATTTGATTTAACATTATTAAGAATAAAATTTCTATAATGTTTTTATCTTAACCTAAGATTATTTAAAGGTAAATATCTAATAAATAAATTTCCAATAATTATTAAGTATAATAAAGCCATTTCTTACGAAATAAAAATTTAACATTTAACTATTGGCAAAGCACTATTCTTCAGGTAATCTATTGCGGTCCTGCAAATTGTAGAGGTGCAGATACAATCAGTACTTTTTCTGAGTGGAAAACGGTGAAGAAAAATGAAAGGGGTATTTGCCGAAATCAATTATGTGTCAATGTAATTGGTTGGGGTCGTTGCCGAAAGGAACGACACTGTCGTAATAATTTAAGATAAGTTATTGCGGAGCGCTACTGTTAGGGTCGGTTCATTATTTATGGTCTTTCATATTACCGCCTTTTCTTTCTATACCATTTAGATAATGGTGTTCAGTAGTTTCTCTTCTATTTTGTTTGACGATAACATTTATTACTAAGTCATCTTTTTAGAGGTTTTATGAATTTAATTGATTATTCAAGCTCGATATGGTCTGTTGTCCCTGCGGCATTAGCCCTTATTTTAGCTATTGTAACACGCAAAGTATTACTATCCTTAGGGGTTGGTATTATTGTTGGGGCATTTATGCTCTCTTCCGATATTCTTGGTGGATTTAGTTATTTAAAAGATATTGCCGTTGCTTTAGTTTATGCTGATGGAGAATTTTCTTTCGGCAAAGTTCAGATCCTAATTTTCTTACTTTTATTAGGTATTTTCACTTCTCTACTCACCTATTCAGGCAGTAATCAGGCTTTTGCTAACTGGGCGAAAAAACATATTAAAGATCGTCGTGGAGCAAAATTACTCACGGCTTGTTTAGTATTTGTAACTTTTATTGATGACTACTTCCATAGCTTAGCTGTTGGTGCTATTGCACGCCCTGTTACTGATAAATTTAAAGTATCACGAGCAAAACTTGCTTATATTTTAGACTCAACCGCAGCACCAATGTGTGTGCTAATGCCTGTTTCAAGTTGGGGGGCGTCTATTATTGCAACTATCGGTGGACTGCTTGCAACTTATAGCATTACCGAATACACCGCAATGAGTGCATTTATCTCGATGAGTGCAATGAACTTCTACGCTATTTTTGCCTTAATTTTAGTCTTTATTGTTTCTTACACCTCTTTAGATATTGGCTCAATGGCTCGTTTTGAACGTGCTGCATTAAATGCTGAGCAACAAAGTGAAAACAAGGAAGTGGAAACAAAAGGACGTGTCTATGCGTTAATCGTACCTATTTTAGTACTAATCGTAACAACAGTTACCTCAATGATCTATACAGGTGCAGAGGCTTTAGAAACCTTCTCACTATTAGGTGCGTTTGAAAATACTAATGTAAATTTATCTTTAGTTATTGGTGGCTCTGCGGGTGTAATTGCAGTAATTCTTTGCACATTGGGCTTAATTAAAGCAGAAGACTATCCAAAAGCAATTTGGTTAGGCTGTAAATCAATGTTTGGTGCTATTGCAATTTTAGTTTTAGCGTGGTTAATCAGCAGTGTTGTTAAAGATATGCACACTGGAGATTATCTCTCAACATTGGTTGCTGGCACAATCGATCCTGCATTTTTACCTGCAATCTTATTTGCACTTGCAACAGTAATGGCATTTGCAACAGGAACAAGCTGGGGAACATTCGGTATTATGCTCCCAATTGCTGCAGGAATGGCAGTAAATGTAGATGCTACACTACTCATTCCTTGTATGTCTGCGGTAATGGCTGGTGCGGTATGTGGCGATCACTGCTCACCAATCTCAGACACGACCATTTTATCTTCCACAGGGGCACAATGTAACCATATGGATCACGTAACATCACAGCTTCCTTATGCAATATTAGTTGCTAGTGCTTCTGCTATTGGTTACTTAGTATTAGGTTTCACAAAATCAGCACTCACGGGTTTTGTTGCAACCGCTGTGATTATGGCAATCTTACTGATTGTGCTAAAAGCGAAGAAATAACGTAAACTCTACATAAAACAAGCGGTCAGTTTTGTATTTTCTTTTACAAGATATATCACAAAACTGACCGCTTTTATTTGGTGTAATGGACAAAAATGTGGGATTTTTGTCCATTTTCTTTTCAAGTGGACAAAAGTGTGGGATCTCCATTATATTTTTGATCGTTAATTGCTTTTCTTATTCAAAAAATCCTTTATAAACATAACCTTACGTTTTTTGCTTAATCCATTGTGATTATTTAATTTTCGTTTTAGTTCACTAAATAATCCCTCAAGCCTATTTGTCGTTTTTTCTATATTAAATTCAGGATGTTTTTCAAAGGTAAATAAATATTTCTCATAATATTTTAAGCTAGATAAAGCCCCTCTTAAACCTTTATGTTTATAAGGAAAATAACCCCTCTCATTACATTTATCTGACCGTTCATTTAAATAATCTTGGTGCTTTAAATACCAATAATGTAAATGGCGATAAAATTCGTTTTTTCGGCTATCTCTCAGTGTTTTAACAAGTATTTTGAGTGCTTTTCCTGCAATGGATTTATGTTTTTTTCTTAATTTCCGCATCACGATGGCAAGCATATGAAAATGGCACATTTGAGTGGGGGTATCTAATAGATCCTTTAGCAACCCTCTACGACCATCACAAGTAATTGATTGAATAATATAGCCTTTTTCTCTCAATCTATTCAGTGCATTTTGATAATATTCATTGCGTTCTGTGCTCACAATTTGATGATAAACTACCTTCGCACTTGAGCTATCCATTATGACCAAAACACCAAACTCTCGTCCAAAGAAAGTGGTATCCATAATAATATTTAAATGGGTGGAAATAGGCGGTTTTAAGGCTGTTTTAGGAGCTTTATCAATATATCTTTGAATGGTTTTAACGGAGCATTTATATTTTAAGGCAAGTTCTTTATAAGTTTGTTTTCCTTGCGAATAATCTTGCCAAATATCGCTATAATTTAATTTCTTTTGGAAGGTAAATGTTTTATTACAGGAAGGACATTTATAGCGTTGAATATTATTTTTCAATCCGTGTTTATGGATAACAGTATTTTGGCAGTAAGGGCAATTTTTTGTTCATTTTCAAAAATGTGGGTTAAAGGCTTGTAGTATAAGGCTTAACTACACTTTTTTCCCACATTTTTGTCCATTACACCTTTTATTTGTATTACACCAACTAGTATCAATCTCAAATTTCAAGCAACACCAATTTTAACTGGTTAATCTTATCTCTCACCGCAGCAGCTTTTTCAAATTCAAGATTTTGTGCAAAGGCTTTCATTTGCTGTTCTAATGATTTCAGCTCTTTTTCCAGTTCTTTACGAGATTTTGGTATGTAAGCGGTATGATCTTCTGCGACTTTTGCAACTTTTTTACCTCGTTTTGGCTTATCTGTTTGCCCAATATCGAGCAACTCGCCGACTTTCTTATTTAAAGCTTGCGGTATAATGCCGTTCTGTTGGTTATATTCCATTTGCTTTTCACGGCGGCGTTCCGTTTCACTAATCGCTTTTTGCATTGAATTAGTAATGCGATCACCATAGAGAATTGCCTTTCCGTTTAAGTTTCGAGCGGCACGTCCAATAGTCTGAATTAGCGAACGTTCTGAACGTAAAAAGCCTTCTTTATCTGCATCAAGAATTGCCACTAGTGAAACTTCTGGCATATCTAAACCTTCTCGCAACAAGTTGATCCCAACCAGTACATCAAACATTCCCATTCGTAAATCGTGGATAATTTCTACTCGCTCTACCGTATCAATATCACTATGTAAATAACGTACTCTTACACCGTGTTCATCAAGATAATCCGTTAAATCTTCCGCCATTTTTTTGGTCAGTGTTGTCACTAATACTCGTTCATCTACGGCAACACGTTTATGAATTTCTGACAGCAAATCATCAACTTGGGTTGCGACTGGACGAACTTCGATAATCGGGTCTAATAATCCAGTTGGGCGAACCACTTGGTCGATCACATCTGGATTTTTCTCCAATTCATAAGGGCCTGGTGTCGCAGAGACATAAATAGTTTGCGGAGATAAGCGTTCAAATTCTTCAAAACGTAATGGTCGATTATCCAAAGCGGAAGGCAAGCGAAAGCCATATTGCACAAGGGTTTCTTTTCTTGCTCTATCTCCACGATACATTCCGCCAATTTGTGGAACGGTAACGTGGCTTTCATCAATAATCAATAAACCATCACTCGGCATATAGTCAAACAGTGTCGGTGGTGGATCGCCTTCTTTTCGACCTGATAAATATCGAGAGTAGTTTTCGATCCCAGAGCAATAACCAAGTTCATTCATCATTTCAATGTCAAACTGAGTTCGTTGAGCCAAACGCTGTTCTTCAAGTAATTTATGTTCTTGGATAAAATAAGTTCGGCGTTCAGCAAGTTCCACTTTTATCTGTTCAATCGCATCTAAAATACGTTCTCTGGGTGTAACATAGTGGCTTTTAGGATAAACAGTATAGCGTGGCACACGCCCTAAACTATGCCCTGTGAGTGGGTCAAATAAGGTTAAATTCTCAATTTCATCATCAAATAATTCTACTCGTAACGCAACTTCATCCGATTCGGCAGGGAAAATATCAATCACTTCACCACGCACACGAAAGGTAGAACGTTGAAAGGCTTGGTCGTTACGAGTGTATTGTAATTCGGCTAAACGAGATAAAATCGTGCGTTGATCGATAATAGCTCCAACTTGCAAATGCAACATCATCTGCATATAAGCATCAACATCGCCCAAACCGTAAATAGCAGAAACAGATGCCACCACAATGGTATCTCTACGTTCTAGGAATGATTTTGTTGCGGACAATCGCATCTGCTCGATTTGTTCATTGATAGACGCATCTTTTTCAATAAAAGTGTCACTACTCGGAACATAAGCTTCAGGCTGGTAGTAGTCATAATATGAAACGAAATACTCTACGGCATTTTCTGGGAAAAAAGCTTTCATTTCGGCATAAAGCTGAGCTGCAAGGGTTTTATTTGGGGCAAGTAACATTGCAGGGCGATTTAAGTTAGCAATCACGTTAGCAATCGTAAAGGTTTTTCCCGAACCAGTTACACCAAGTAATGTTTGATGAGCTAAACCATCATTCAACCCTTCAATCAATTTCGCTATTGCGGTTGGCTGATCCCCTGACGGTTTAAACGGAGAGTGCAAAATAAAAGGTTTGCCTTGCTTGTTCATTAAAAAATCCTACCCAGAAAAATTGATAGGATTTTATCACAAGCAAGCGGTGAGATTTGTAAAATTTTTTACCAATCTCACCGCTTAACTTATCAAAAGAGTTTACTTAACCAGCCTAATTTTGAACCTAACACATTGAAATAGTTATAATCTTTTAGGTGAAGTAGTTTTAATTTATCCGTACTTTTTTGCACAATAACACGCTCATCAGCACTAAAAGGTAGTAAACGCTGGCTATCACAACTTACCACTAAGTTAGGTTGATTATACTGAGCGAAACGCAGTGAAATAATACTGTCGCCATCAACGACAAGGGGGCGAGAAGATAAACTATGCGGACTCATTGGTACGAGTGCTATCGCATTCAGATTAGGGGTAAGAATAGGCCCACCTGCCGAAAGTGAATAAGCCGTTGAACCTGTTGGGGTTGAAATAATTAAACCGTCAGAACGCTGTGAAAAGGCAAATTTCCCATCAATACTCACTTCAAAGTCAATGGTTCTAGCAATTTGACTAGAATGTACCACCACTTCATTTAAAGCGTTATTCGCTTCAATAATTTTACCGTTTTGCTCAATTTTAGCATCTAGCAAAAAACGTTCTTCAATAATAAATTCGCCACGCTCTAAACAGCTGTGTAACTGTTCAAAAGCAGATTGTGGGGCTATGTCAGTCAAAAAGCCAAGATTACCACGATTGATCCCAATCAGCGGCACTTGATATTTTGCCAATTGGCGAGCCATTCCCAGCATATTGCCATCTCCGCCAATCACAATCACCAGATCCGCCCATTCACCGATTTCTTGAAGGCTCATTGGATTAGGTAAACTCAGTTGTTGAGCAATATTTTTCTCAACTAAGACATTATATTGTCGCTCTTTTAGCCAGTTATAAACAGCTAAGTGAGTTTCTAACGCAATATCGTGGCGTGGTTTACCCACAATAGCGATAGTCTGAAAGGGGCGATTTCGGTTCATATTTGCTTTTCCTACACATTCTTCCGTAAAGGATTAGACGGATATTTTATTCAGCACTGCTCTTTTTGTAAAATCTGTTTGTGAACTCTCTTGTAGTCATCGGGCAATTTTAACCCCAAACCACTAATAATGCGGCAAGAACAATCAAAAAAATACCAATTAGGTCTTGCGATTTTAAACGTTCTTTAAAGATAAAATAAGAGATCATCAACATTACCAGAATTTCGATTTGTCCGACTGTTTTCACAAACGCAACATCATTTAAGCTCATTGCATTAAACCAGCCAAAAGAGCCTAAAAAAGAGAATAAGCTTGTTGCAATAGCAAATTTAGGCTGTTGCCATAATTTTTGCAAAGTCGAACGTTCAAATAAGCCTAAATAAATCAAGAGTAATAAGGCTTCTAAACTGATAACAGCAAACAACACCCAAGCTGCGGAAAGTAAGTAACCGCTATTCAACTGTAAGCTAGCTTCTCGAACCCAAAGAGAAGTGAAGGCAAAACTTAAACCGCTACCAATACCGATCAATAACGTTTGCCACGAAAGGTAACGAAGTTGAGTTACTCCCATCATTAAAAATAATGCCACTCCGCCGATTATCACACCAAGCCAACCTAAATAGCTAATTTCCGTTCCAAAAAAGATAACGCCTAATATTGCCGCTAAAATCGCTTCACTGCGAGCAAGCCCAACGCCGATTGCGTAATTCTTTAAACGAAAGAGTTGTACCATTAACGCAGTTGCTAAAATTTGGCATAGGCTTGCTCCTAGTACATAAACAAAAAATAGCCCGCTAAATTGTGGTATAGCATAACTGGGTTCAACTTGGTAAAGAAAATATAAATAGCCGAAAGCAATCGGTGTTGCATATAAAAAACGGGCTAACGTTACTCCTAAAACAGGGACACTTTTACTTAACTGCTTTTGGAAAGCATTTCTACCTGCTTGAGCAAGTGCTGCCAATAATGTAAACCAAATCCACAACATATCGCCTACCTATAAATAGAGAAAGTAAACCTAGTATAGCGGATCTGCTTAATAAGGGAAATTTTCAGCCAATTTCTACTGATTTTTTTACATTGTAAAACTTTCCTCCAAAACCACCGCTTACAAGCGGTCATAAAACTGCTAAAATTTGCAAAATTTTTTATAAGATATTGAGATTATGGCTTTAATTAACCTTTCTAATGCCTATTTAGGCTTTGGCGATCACCCACTGTTAGATCACACTGAATTACATATTGAAGCAGGCGAGCGTGTCTGCTTAGTTGGACGTAATGGGGCTGGTAAATCCACCCTAATGAAAATTCTTGCAGGCGATATTCAGCTTGATGACGGCAAACTAATTTTTGAGAAAGATATTGTTGTAGCTCGCTTAGAGCAAGACCCTCCACGCTTTGCTGAAGGGACAATTTTTGATTATGTTGCGGAAGGTATTAGCCATCTTGCTGATCTGTTAAAGCAATATCATCATATTTCTATTGAAATGCAAACAGACTATAACGATACCTTAATGGCAAAGCTCTCTGCTGTACAAGCCCAACTTGAACACGCTAACGGTTGGCAGTTTGAAAACCGTATTCAAGATACGCTCCGTTTGTTAGAACTTAACCCAGATACTCCACTTTCCGCATTGTCGGGCGGTTGGTTGCGTAAAGCGGCACTTGCTAGAGCGTTAGTATCAACCCCTGATGTATTGCTACTAGATGAGCCAACCAACCATTTAGATGTTGATGCAATTAACTGGCTAGAAAATCTCTTGTTGGATTTTAAAGGTAGCATTATTTTTATTTCGCACGATCGTGCTTTCATTCGCAAAATGGCAACTCGTATTGTGGATTTAGATCGGGGTAAATTAGTTTCTTACCCTGGCAATTACGATCTTTATCTCACAACTAAAGCAGAAGACTTGCGAGTTGAAGCATTACAAAATGAGCTGTTTGATAAGAAACTCGCCCAAGAAGAAGTTTGGATCAGACAAGGTATTAAAGCTCGCCGAACCCGTAATGAAGGACGTGTAAGAGCCTTAAAAGCCCTTCGAGAAGAAAGACGAAATCGCCGAGAAGTATTGGGAACGGCAAAAATCCAGCTCGATCAGACCGCTCGTTCTGGCAAAATTGTCTTTGAAGTGGAAAATGCCAGCTATGAAGTTGCAGGTAAAACGTTATTGAGCAATTTTAGCACGACTATTCTGCGTGGCGATAAAATTGCCCTTGTTGGTGCAAATGGCTGTGGTAAAACAACCTTTATTAAGCTCTTATTAGGCGAATTACAACCGACATCAGGCTCTATTCGCTGTGGCACAAAATTAGAAGTGGCTTATTTTGATCAATATCGTGCTGAACTCGATCCTGAAAAAACTGTTATGGATAATGTTGCAGACGGTAAGCAAGATATTGAAGTAAATGGTGTAAAACGCCACGTTTTAGGCTATTTACAAGACTTTCTATTCCCACCCAAACGAGCAATGACTCCTGTTAAAGCATTATCTGGTGGTGAACGTAACCGCTTATTGTTGGCGAAATTACTCCTCAAACCGAATAATTTATTGATATTAGACGAACCGACTAACGATCTTGATGTGGAAACATTAGAGTTATTGGAAGAACTATTAGCCGACTATCAAGGCACACTCTTGATCGTAAGCCACGACCGTCAATTTATTGATAATACCGTTGAAGAATGTTACATCTTTGAAGGTAATGGCGTTTTAAATAAATACATCGGTGGCTATCACGATGCAAAACAGCAACAAACTAACTACCTTGCCACATTAGAGAATAAGCGGTTAGATACAAGCAAAAATTTGCAAAAAAATATTGAAAAGCCACCGCTTACAGAACCTGAAAAAACAAAAGCCGAACCTGCAAAAAAAGTGAAGCTATCTTATAAAGACCAACGAGAACTGGAAGCATTGCCTGAGAAAATGGAGCAGCTTGAAGCTGAAATTGAAACATTACAGTTAGAAGTAAATAGTGCCGATTTCTTTAGCCAAGATCCAAGTTATACTCAAGCACAGCTACAAAAACTCGCTGATACCGAGCAAGCCTTAGAACAAGCATTTGAACGCTGGGAAGAGCTGGAAAATATTAAAAATGGGAATGTATGAAGTCTGAAATGGCAATCCACACGTAAAATGTGTGGATTACTATTTTGTGTTTCTAGTAACTACTGCATCACAGATGAAGATTTTGTTTTCTTCACTTTAATACTTTTTGTACTTGGCGGAACAATCTCAATACCTGTTGGTGGATTTTGTAGTGCAATGGCTAGCACTTCATCAATAGTTTCAACAGGGTGAATTGCTAAGGCGGATTTTGCATTTTCTGGGATTTCTTCCAAATCTTTTTCATTTTCTTTTGGAATAATCACTGTTTTTATGCCACCACGATGTGCTGCTAATAGTTTTTCTTTTAAGCCCCCGATTGGTAGTACTTTACCACGTAAGGTAATTTCTCCCGTCATCGCAACATCGGCACGAACTGGGTTACCTGTTAAGCTAGAAATCAATGCGGTACACATTGCAATACCTGCACTAGGACCATCTTTAGGGGTTGCACCTTCAGGAACGTGAACGTGAATATCTCGTTTTTCATAGAAATCTTCCGCAATACCCAATTTTTCTGCTCTTGCTCGTACCACCATCATTGCAGCTTGGATAGACTCTTTCATTACATCGCCTAGTGAGCCAGTGTAAGAGAATTTGCCTTTACCTGTTACTGATGCGGTTTCAATAGTTAATAAATCGCCACCCACTTCTGTCCAAGCTAAGCCTGTTACTTCACCAATACGGTTTTGGTTATCCATTTTACCGTAGTCAAAACGTTGTACGCCCAAATAATCTTTCAGATTATCTTGATTTACCGTAATCGATTTGAGCTTTTTATTAATCACAAGAGCTTTTACTGCTTTACGGCAAATTTTAGCGATTTCTCTCTCAAGGTTACGCACGCCAGCTTCACGAGTGTAATAGCGGATAATGCCAAGAATTGCACTATCTTCAATGGTTAGCTCATTCTCTTTGATACCATTATTCTCTTTTTGCTTGGCAATAAGATGCTCTTTAGCGATGTGCATTTTTTCGTCTTCGGTATAACCTGAAAGACGGATCACTTCCATACGATCTAATAACGCTGGTGGAATATGCATTGAGTTAGAGGTTGCCACAAACATTACATCTGAGAGATCGTAATCAACTTCTAAATAGTGGTCGTTAAAGGCTTTGTTCTGTTCAGGATCAAGCACTTCTAATAAGGCTGATGCGGGATCGCCTCGCATATCCTGTGCCATCTTATCAATTTCATCTAATAAAAACAGCGGGTTACGTACGCCGACTTTTGCCATTTTCATCATTAACTGACCAGGCATTGAGCCAATGTAAGTGCGGCGGTGTCCACGAATTTCAGCTTCATCACGCACGCCACCTAATGCCATACGCACATATTTACGTCCTGTGGCATTTGCAATAGATTGCCCTAAAGACGTTTTACCTACCCCTGGTGGACCAACTAAACAAAGGATTGGGCCTTTGAGCTTATTCAAACGGCTTTGTACCGCAAGATACTCTAAAATACGTTCTTTCACACGTTCTAAGCCGTAATGGTCTTTATCCAACACTTCTTGGGCTTTTTGCAAATCTTTTTTCACAACCGACCGCTTGTGCCAAGGCATTTGTAAAATCCAGTCAATATAACCACGCACGACAGTCGCTTCAGAAGAACTTTGCGGCATTGCTTTGAGTTTATTAAATTCGCTATCTACCTTTTCTTTTACTTCAGCAGGGAGTTTTGCTTCTTCAATTTTGGCTTTTAATTTATCTAATTCGCTCTGTTCTTGTTCTTCGCCATTACCAAGCTCTTTTTGGATCGCTTTAATCTGTTCATTGAGATAATAATCACGCTGATTTTTTTCCATTTGTTGTTTTACGCGATTACGAATACGACCTTCCATTTCAAGGGTATCCATCTCTGTTGCCATTGCAACTAACAAGGCCTCAAAACGAGCAATTAAGTTTACTTCTTCAAGTAGTGCCTGTTTTTGTTTTACCTGAGCGACTAAATTAGCTGCCATTGTGTCAGCTAAACGCTCTTCAAAGGTGATTTTTTGTAGTTTTGGCAGAATTTCTGCAGGCACTTTTTTATTACTTTTAACGTAATTTTCAAATTCGGTTAATGCTGTTTTCGCAATCGCTTTTAATTCATCGTTATCTTCTTGATATTCAGACATTAACGGCGTAACACCCGCCCAAAAACCATTTTCATCATCGTGAATATGTTCGGCTTTTGCCCTTACTTGCCCTTCAACCAACACTTTGACTGTGCCATCGGGTAAATTCAACATTTGGATAATGTTTGCCATTACCCCTACATCGTAAATATCTTCAACGGTTGGATCTTCTTTATTCGGGTCTTTTTGTGTCACTAAAAAGAGTTGCTTATTGGTTTCCATAGCTGCTCGTAAGGCTTGGATAGATTTATCTCGCCCTACAAATAACGGCATTACCATAAATGGGAACACCACAACATCACGCAATGGTAATAACGGTAATTCAATCGGTTTCTTTTTTCTTGCCATTTTCTTTACTCTCCGAAAAATGTAATTCGCTCATTATGGGGGCTTATTTTGGAAATACAAGGGAAAAATAGGAGAGATTTGATAATAAAATAAAAGCATTCAAAAAGCCTTGAAAAAATGCTATATTCCTTAACATTTGTGGTATATCACCACTATTTTTAAACATAACTATCAACATAGCTATAAAGAAAGCTACAAAGAAAATCATACAAAAAATGGCGAATTATTCAGATATTAGTATTGCCCTAGCAGGTGTTTGCCAAGCGGCAAGTTTAGTCCAAAATTTTGCACATCAAGGTAGTGCAGAGAGAGAAAGCCTTGCTCAATCTTTAAAAAGCCTACTCGTTTTACAACCAGATTCAACCCTTGCTGTGTTTGATAATGATCTTCAACATTTAAAACAGGGATTAGAAACGATATTTGCTCAATTTGGTGGAAAACAAGGGAAGTTAGATACTGAAATCGGGCGTTATTGGGTAGGTATTTTAGCGTTAAGTCAAAAGCTAGATAAAAATCCTCAAACTAAAAGTGAATTAGCACAGCGTTTGCTCCAACTTGAGCGTCAATTATCATTATATGACAATGACATTTTACACGAGCAGATGATAGCTAATATGGCGAGCATTTATAGCGATTTGATTAGTCCGTTAGGCTCTCGTATTCAAGTATTTGGTCGTCACGATTTACTTTCTCGTCCTGATATTCAAAATCGTATTCGTGCCACTTTATTAGCAGGTATTCGTGCAGGTATTCTGTGGCAACAAGTTGGGGGAAGTCGCTGGCAATTTTTCTTCTCTCGTAAAAAAATTCTTAATGCAACTCAATCTTTATATTCATCGTTATAACTGGAGAACATTTTATGCAACTCAATGCTCTTACTGCATTATCCCCGATTGATGGTCGTTACCAAGATAAAGCAACGGCATTACGTCCTATTTTTAGTGAATTTGGTTTACTCAAATTCCGCGTTACGGTGGAAGTTCGCTGGTTACAGAAACTGGCATCTCACGCTCAAATTCAAGAAGTTTCAGCTTTATCTCAAGAAGCAAACAATTACTTAAACCAAATTGTTGCGAATTTCTCTCTTGAAGATGCAGAACGTATCAAAACTATCGAACGTACAACTAACCACGACGTAAAAGCGGTTGAATATTTCTTAAAAGAGAAAAGCGAAGCCTTGCCTGAATTAGCGAAAGTGAGTGAATTTATTCACTTTGCTTGTACTTCAGAAGATATAAATAATACATCTCACGCACTGATGCTTAAAACAGCGAAAGAAGAAGTGCTATTACCAGAATGGAAGAAAGTGATCGATGCAATCAAAGAGTTAGCCACTCGTTATAAAGATATTCCATTACTCTCTCGCACACACGGACAACCCGCTAGCCCAAGTACTATCGGTAAAGAGATGGCGAATGTAGCATATCGTTTACAACGCCAATATAAACAGCTCGAAAACTTAGAAATTTTAGCGAAAATCAATGGTGCTGTAGGTAACTATAATGCTCACCTTTCGGCTTATCCTGAAATTGATTGGCATACTTTCAGTCAAGAGTTTATTGAGTCGCTTGGTGTTACTTGGAATCCATATACTACTCAAATTGAACCGCACGATTATATTGCAGAATTTTTTGACTGTGTGGCTCGTTTTAATACGATCATCATTGATTTTGACCGTGATATGTGGGGCTATATTGCTTTAAATCACTTCAAACAACGTACAATCGCAGGTGAAATCGGCTCTTCTACAATGCCACATAAAGTAAATCCGATTGATTTTGAAAACTCAGAAGGAAATTTAGGTTTAGCGAATGCGGTAATGAGCCATTTAGGACAGAAATTACCCATCTCACGTTGGCAACGTGATTTAACGGATTCAACCGTATTGCGTAACTTAGGGGTTGGCTTAGGCTATGCGTTAATTGCTTATGCAGCAACCTTAAAAGGTATCAGTAAATTAGAAGTGAATGAACAACACTTGCGTGATGAATTAGATCAAAACTGGGAAGTGTTGGCAGAGCCAATTCAAACCGTAATGCGTCGTTATGGTATTGAAAAACCATACGAAAAATTAAAAGAATTAACTCGTGGTAAACGTGTTGATGGCGAAGCAATGCGTCAATTTATTGATGGCTTAAAGCTACCACAGCACGAAAAAGATCGCTTAAAACAAATGACTCCTGCAAGCTATATTGGTTATGCTGTGGAGTTGGTTGAAAAATTGTAAAACTTTTTTGAAAATCGACCGCTTATAATAGGCAGGCTCAGATTATTGATAAACCTATTTGTTGTAGGGTGGACTTTAGTCCACCGTTTCATCTATTGATTTTATATGGTGGGCTAAAGCCCACCCTACACATTTTATGTTGTTTTAGTGTTTATTAGCGGTCTGATTTTATCAATGTTTTACCAGTGACAAACAGGTAACGTTATGAAACAGTCTATTCGTCATCAAAAAATTATTGAATTAGTCAATCAATCTGGTTATGTCAGCACAGAAGAGCTAGTTGCTATTTTGAATGTGAGTTCGCAAACTATTCGCCGAGATCTGAATGAATTAGCGGAAAATAATCTTATCCGCCGTCATCACGGTGGAGCGGCATCTCCATCTAATACAGAAAATAGCGATTATAGTGAGCGTAAACAATTTTTCTCAGAACAAAAAAATCAGATTGGTAAGAAAGTTGCAGAAATGATCCCAAATGGTGCATCGCTGTTTATTGATATTGGCACAACACCTGAAGCGGTAGCTTATTCGTTACTGAACCATAAAGATTTAAGGGTGGTTACGAATAACTTAAATGCCGCACATATCTTATTACAGAAAGATGATTGCCAAGTGACTATTGCTGGTGGTGAATTGCGTGCTGATGGTGGCATTATTGGTGAAGCGACAGTCAATTTTATCAATCAATTTCGCCTAGATTACTGTATTTTAGGTATTAGTGCAGTAGAGTCAGATGGATCAATGATGGACTATGACTACCACGAAGTGCAGGTTAAACGAGCGTTAATGCGTAATGCGCGTAATATTGTATTAGTAACCGATCATTCTAAATTTACACGCAATGCAATTGTGCGATTAGGTGATATCAAAGAGGTGAATTATTTATTTACTGATCGCCCATTACCATTAGAATTACAACATTATTTAAGCCATAGTGATGTGGCGGTTTATACCTGTAACGAACAATAATGAAAAATCATTTTACTCGAGATAAATGGCTTGCATACGCTCAGCTAATGCGTTTAGATAAACCTATCGGCACATTATTACTATTATGGCCTACGTTATGGGCTTTATTTACCGCCGCTAAAGGTGTTCCCCCTTTATCTATTTTAATTGTCTTTATACTAGGCGTTATTGTAATGCGTGCAGCAGGGTGTGTAATCAACGACTACGCCGATAGACATATTGATGGCAGTGTGAAACGAACATCTCTACGCCCACTTGCCACAGGGCGAGCCACAGCGAAAGAAGCTAAAATTTTATTTGCTAGTTTAATCTTTATCGCATTCTTATTGGTCTTACAATTAAATGCTTATACGATAGGGTTATCTTTTATTGCAGTTGGCTTGGCGGTTGTTTATCCTTTTATGAAACGTTACACCCACTTGCCACAATTCGTGCTAGGAATGGCATTCGGTTGGTCTATTCCGATGGCTTTCGGAGCTGTTACTCAAAGTTTACCTCTTGAATGTTGGTTACTCTTTTTCGCCAATTTAGCTTGGACGGTCGCCTATGACACCCAATATGCAATGGTTGATCGTGATGACGATTTACGTATTGGAGTAAAATCTACGGCAATTTTATTTGCCCAATATGATAATAAAGTTATTGCGTTATTGCAGTTTATTACCTTAACTCTCTTAACTCTCTTTGGAAAATTACAAAGTTATCCGACCGCTTATTTTATTGCTTTAGCATTTACAGCAACACTTTTTATTTATCAATGCAAATTGACTAAACAGCGTGAGCGAGGTGCTTGTTTTAAAGCCTTTTTAAATAATAACTATGTCGGTTTAGGTATCTTTATCTCAATCTTAATCGGAATTTTTGCTCAATAATGTCGAAAATAACTACAACTGAATTATTCTCGACATTTCTTGCTTGCATAAAGATAGTAAGGTTTTTATAATTACACTCGTTATCACTTCTTAAAGCCAGTGTGACGAAATTGGTAGACGTAGCGGATTCAAAATCATCTGCGTGATTTAGTCATATTGGTAATCATAAAATTAGTAAAGACACTCGCCTGAGTGACGAAATTGGTAGACGTAGCGGATTCAAAATCCGCCGATGAATAATCGTGTCGGTTCGAGTCCGACCTCAGGCACCAATTGAGAGTAAAATTACTAATGTCCAAGAGCATAGGCTCTATTAAGTTAATTAATTTTTTAACTGGTAGAGGACCACTTATGCAAAATCTATCTTCCAATCAAAAAAATCCTTTTGTTGTATCTATGATTTCAACTAAAGGTGGAGTAACAAAATCAACTAATGTGGCAAATATCGGGGCATTTTGTGCTGATCACGGTATTAGAACACTAATGATCGATACTGACATACAACCAACCTTATCGTCTTATTACCACATTTCCAATCAATCGCCATTCGGTGTTTATGAACTATTTAATCGCCCTGATTTGCCGATTGAACAGATTATTACGCAAACCGAGTTTGATAACCTTGATATTATCCAATCGAATGACCCTAGGGACCGCTTAACAACAGAGTTAAACGGACTTCCTGGTGGCGTGCTTAAATTTAGAGAACTGATTAAAAAAATCCAAGGTTATGATCTCATCATCATTGATACTCGAGGTACTCGGGGGATTACTGTTGATATGACGGTTCTTGCCAGTGATCTTGTCATCTCACCAATTAAACCTGAATTAGTCTCAGCGAGAGAATTTGTGAGAGGAACAATTAATCTCTATGAATCACTCAGTATCTTCACAAACTACGGTATTAGTCTTCCTCCATTAAAAGCAGTGATTAATTGCCTCGATCATACTCGTGATGCGAAAGATATTGTGACAAATCTTTATGATATTTTTTCTAAGCTATCCGATGAAAACTCTCATATTGAACTAATTAACTTTGAAATCCCAAACCGAGTTGCCTATCGTGAGGCTGCGAGTCGTGCTTTACCTGTACATCGTCACAGTAAAATTGAGAGTGAAAATATTCGTAAACTTTGTTCGATTTTATTTCCTCAATGGTCCGCTCAATTAGAGAACGAGTAAGGAGAAAAGAATGGCCACATTGCCTGAATCATCTCATTATTCCTTATCGGCTGAGCAAGCTGTTATCGGTGGCTTGCTATTAGCGAACGAAAAGTGGGATGAAATTACGCCTATTGTCAATGAAAGCAATTTTTACCTTTTTGCTCATAAAATCATTTTTTCTGCTATCCAGTCTTTATGTGAAAGAAATGTACCTGTAGATATCATTACGATGGAGCAAGTATTAAAAGACAAGGATAAAGAATTGCTTGAACAAGTCGGAGGGCTAGCTTATCTCGCTGAACTTGTCAAAAATACGCCTAGTATATCGAGTATTGAAAGCTATGCTCATATTGTAAAAAGAGATAGCCAAGTCAGACAGTTAAATGCATTAGGTAACACATTACGAGCAGAGACAAACAAAATCTATTCGCAAGAGAGTTTAGATGATCTCATTGAACAAACAGAGAAAGCATTAACGGAAATTACGCTTAATGTTGATGCAGATTTAACAAACGTATCGGTTATTAAAGCAATGCAGTCTGTTGTAACTAAGATGGAGAGATGTTGCCAAGATAAGAGTCTTGTGACAGGTGTCCCTTTCGGTATTACTCAGCTTGATTCAAATACATCAGGTGCTCAATCAGGGGAGCTAATTATTCTTGCTGCTCGCCCTTCTATGGGAAAAACCGCTCTATCGCTCTGCTTTGCTAATAGTGCATTAGAAACTATCAATAAACCAGTCCAGTATTACAGTCTTGAAATGCCCGCAGAGCAAATAATGGAAAGATTGTTGGCGATGAGAGCCAACCTAAGTCTAACCAAAATTCGTCAAGCCGTATTAATGGATGATGAAGATTGGGCTCGTGTGGCAATGTCAATGGAATACATCCGAGACAATTGGGAAGATAGACTATTGATTGATGACAGTAGTTATCTCACTCCTCAAATGCTCCGTACTCGTGTCAGACGGAATATGCGTAAATATGGTCAGCCATCCATTGTGATAGTCGATTATCTCCAATTAATGTCTGTACCCTCACTTAAAAACAGCCAAAACCGTCATTTAGAAATCAGCGAAATATCTCGTTCCTTGAAAAATTTGGCGAAAGAAATTGGATGCCCTGTTATTGCCCTTTCTCAATTAAATCGAAATTTAGAGCAGCGGGCAGATAAACGCCCATTAAATTCAGATTTAAGAGAATCAGGCTCATTAGAACAAGATGCTGACGTGTTGCTTTTTATCTATAGAGATGAAGTTTATCACGATAACTCAGATCTCCCTGGTATCGCTGAAATCATTATTGGTAAACAACGTAATGGTCCAATTGGAACAATATTTTCCCGCTTTCGTGGCGAATATTCTCGCTTTGATAGTATTCCAGAAGATGAATATGAACGAATTAAGAGTAAATAGATATGAAAAATAATAAAAATCCTTTAATTAGCCATCGTTCCACTGAAGAACGTAGAAATAATATGCGTGAGCAATTATTGAAGCCCGCTATTCAAAATATTTCACCAAGTTATAACCAAACAATGCCGTCAATGCCGACACAGAAACAACTGATTGTAGTGACATTGGATAAGTTACGTCCGTACGCAGGCAATCCTCGCAGAACTAAAAACCCTGCATTTGACGAGATAAAAGCCTCAATTAAAGCAAGAGGATTAGATCACGCTCCAAATGTAACTCAGCGACCTGGTGATGATTTCTATACGATTGCTGATGGTGGTAATACTCGTTTACAAGCTCTTAAAGAACTATTCCAAGAAACACAAGATAGTCGTTTTTGGTCTATTGAGTGTGTATTCAAGCCTTGGAATGGTGATATTGATGATATTAACTCCAAGTTAAATATTTTGATTGGGCATTTGGCTGAAAATGATATCCGAGGTGATCTAACTTTCATTGAGAAAGCGTTAGGTATTCGAGAAGTTAAAAAACTATATGAAGAAAAATATCAAGAGTATTTTTCACATCGAAAACTTGCAGAGAAATTAGGGGAAAATGGGTATCCAATTTCACATCAAATTATTGCTCGAATGGAGCAATGCTTAACATATCTATACCCTCATATTCCCAATATTCTATTGGGTGGATTGGGGAAACCTCAAATTGATAAGCTAGTCAGCATTCATAATAAAGCGAAGATTTCTTGGGAACAGCACCAAGTAGAATCTTCTAGCCACTCATCTTTTGATGAAATTTGGATGGATACACTATCCCCTTTTGATGAAAATGTTGGAAATTTTTCCATTAGTGACTTGCAAGATAGCCTTATTGGCAAAATGGTCGAAGCCTTAAATTATCAGGTTTCCTATGATGCATTAAAACTCGAGATTGATCTTGAAGAGCGTAAACTCCAAAAATTGATAGAGAAACAAGCTGAGATCACTCAAAAAGCAGCGGAGTGTGAACAGCATATCCAAGAGCACCACGAACTGTTAGAAAGTAAAGCTGTCGCGAAAACTCAGCAGCCTAGACAAGCAACTAGCAACGAAGAGCATAATCCATCTAGCATTTCTGTTCCTGCTGAATTGCATTCGATAGAAATAATGGATGAAGAAAATATTGAACACAACAACATTACTAACATTCATCAAGAAGATCAATTACCACCATTAGGCATTGGCAACATTTCTGCGGTAGAAATGGAAAATGCAATTACCAACCATTTAGCTGGATTTGGTATTGTGCCTGAAGCAAAACGTATGGAAGAAGCGGTTACAAATGCATTAGAGTTTGCCAATACGGGGCGTCAACCAATTACTAATCTTTGGAAAATTCACCCTAGCCGTAAGCATAAAATGGATGCTTATTCTATCGCTTTAGATATTGCTGAAGAATGTGGTTTAGCTCACCTCGTGCAACACATTGTTTATGAACCTGTTGATTATAGCTTTGATGTACTGCCCTTAGATATTAATGAGCCCTTACCACTACAGAAAGCTATTCATAGTCTTCTTTCAATGTTAGCAACGAATAGGATTGCTATGGAAAATAATGAAAATCACCAATGTATCTTATCATCAGATTTATTATTGGGTGATTTATCTCATTCAGCAGCTATTTCAGATTTAATGTTAGTGCGAATATTTCGTTTAATTCGCCTAGTTCGTCATTTAAAACAAGAATCTCATCAAGGAGGACAAAATGCTTAATACAACGTTAAATCAAGCTATTCTCTCAGAGATCCTAATTCGTATCAGAAGAGGGGAAGTTAATTATTGCCAACAATTTGGTTTTGATGAATCCGAACTTGCAGAGATTACGAATTTATCAACACAAGAAATTCTTGATATGAGTGAAAGTAAAGCGTCTTTCGCCAAAATTCAAATTGATCACGCTGTATTTTGGTCATTATTGGAAACAGTACGTGAGGCTTCTCGACAACGGAACCAAATTGACCGAGCTCTGACTCTAGGCATTTCTTCCGAGATGATCCATATATTCTTTGGCTGGAGTTCTGCAGAAGTGTCTGCAAGACGGAAGTTATTAGGTATTAAAGAAAATATGGGTAGAAAACCCAATGCAAATGAGGAAGAAGAAGCAAAAATTTGGGAACTCTGGCAACGCCATAAGACTGAAGAGGACTCAAGCGAATCATTAGATCTATTAATACTGATAGCGGAAGAAAGTGACACAAGTTTAACTGAAATTTATCGTCTTGTTTCACAATGGGAAAAAGAACGTCGATTACATAGCGTGAAGTAATACCAATAAAAAAGCGAGAAGTACGAATTCTCGCTTTTGATGTTCCTTTACATATCCAACCCGATTCGTCTTTGGAGAACTAGAATGGAATTGCGGAAAAGTATAAATCATCAAGCGGAATTTGCAAGGAAAAAATTATCTGAAAAGAAAGAACAGAATTCTGAAGAAAATGGACAGTTTCAGGGATTACTCTTTATTGGTAATCGCCACGAAACGGTTCCATTAAGATTATTGACGGATAAATATTTGACGCCTAGAGCGAAGACTGCTTGGCAAATGATCAAGCTAAATGCACAACAATTTCAAGGTGCTGCATTTCCCTCTTATGAGGAGCTTGGATATTGGCTATCAGATAGAGCGTTTCAAAATAAAACCTTATCTCGTAAAACAATTAGCCAAACACTTTTACTATTAAGACTCACTCGATGGCTTACTTTATGTGAGACGGTACGTAACGAGAGAGGACAAATTCTTGGTAATGTTTATGTAATGAATGATGAACCATTAAGCATTTCGGATTGTTTGCAAATTAATGGTGATTATTTACGACTACTTGAAAAATCGAAAAAACATAGTGATCCACTCATTAAAGAAGTGGCAGATGCAATCATAGGCGAAATTGAAGCACAACAGTCATTAAGCCACTTTGTTTCTCATTTAGGAGTCATTACAGAGCGTTATTTACATTTTAAAGAAGGATTTGTGAAACCGAGACAAATAACTGAACTGACCCCAAATATTGCTGAAGCAATAGAAAATGTTCAGAAAGACATCTTGAGTTCCAATTTGGAACTCTGCCCAACAGCAGATAATTTACCAAGTTCCAATATGGAACTCAGTCAAAAAATAGACAATTTACCAAGTTCCAATATGGAACTCAGTCAAAAAACAGATAAATCACCGAGTTCCAATATGGAACTCAGTAAGAAGAGTAATTTTAACTCATTGATTTTAAAAGAAGTTCCAAATTGGAACTCAGTAGATTGCCAGTACAGTACTAGTACTAATAGTATTAAGTACAGTACAAGTACAGATTTATCATTAGAGAATTTGCAATTAAGTATTTTAGAAAAAAATACTATTTCGAAAGAGTTGGAAGGATTAAGCGATGAATTGCGTAAAGCGGTACTGTTTGAAGCTGAACAGCGAATTTCTCAAGGCAGTGTGAAAAAACCTGTGGGATATTTAACAAGCTTGATTTACAAAGCAAAAGCAGGGCTATTTAAACCCTACTTGATAAACAAATCGCCACAGATTGAGCATTTAGGGAAAATGAGAGAGGTATCTCATCCCGCTAAACGAGTTTTAAGCAGTACGATTCCTGATAAGGATACTCAGGTATCTCAGGATTTTATTAAAAAATTGGCACAGATGGTAAGAACGTAATTTGTGTCATTTTTGACCCAGGTGCCACCCCAAGCTGCAGTGTATAAATTTTGACCCAAGTGTCGCCACTGGCGACAGTTTGTATGAATTTTGACCCAAGTGTCGCCACTGGCGACAGTTTGTATAAATTTTGACCCAAGTGTCGCCACTGGCGACAGTTTGTATAAATTTTGACCCAAGTGTCGCCACTGGCGACAGTTTGTATAAATTTTGACCCAAGTGTCGCCACTGGTGGCAGTTTGTATAAATTTTGAACCAAGTGCCACCACTGGTGGCAATTCGTATAACTTAAAAACATTATGAAAGGGAGTAATTATGACTCAATATAATCAGGAACTTGGAGCATTACGTAGTGAAATTACACTTACACTACATTCGCAGTATGCTTTGAAACTATGGAATGGCAGACCCATTCTTCGTGATGAACTCACAGATAATGTTGTTAAGCCTCAAATTCCTAGTATGCCAAATTGCCTCGCAATCTTATCTCAAATTCAAAAGGATGCCGCAGGTGATGACCCTTACGCAGATTGGTATCTGATTCAATTTGAAGAAAAGGTGCAAAAACATACTGAAGATATGAAAGAACTCATTGTGAAATTAATTGATATTTACCAAGATCAATTACCTGAAAATATTGATATTTCTCGCTGTGCGAATATCAATCCTGTCACTATTCCTATCTTTGTCAATTCCCAACTTGGCTACAAGCTAATCTACCTACTATCCGAATTCGATATGCTAGCTCGCTCTACTATGACTGCCTGCCATATCGCCTTAATGAGTCGTGCAGAATCTCACGAATGGCTAGAAGCTGGAGCAAGTTTATTACGTAAATGTTTTGGTGTGACCAGTTCTTATCGTCATTCTGGGATCACTCGCCAAGACGTGAGAGAAAATAACTCTCGCTACCAAGAGACGGTTAAACGACTTCAGTTAGAATTGCCAGCAGATGTTCTCGCTGGTGAAAAACGAGCAATGTTTGCACCAATGATTCGAACACAACAAACTGGCCCAGATGAACAAGTAATTAGTGGTGAAGGAAATGAATAAATCCAAAATTTATCGTTTGATTCCAGAGGGAATGTATAAAGATTTGACGCAGAAACATAATCTTAATGGGATATTAAGATTGTTATTTAGCCCAATTGATGACATTGAACAGTATCAATATATCAGTGATCAAATCAAAGAGGTGCGTCAGTCTTTATCTGAATTGCAAGATAGAATGGTAGATGGTATTAAAACCGACAATGTAATGGGGGTTCTACCTTTACTCTTTGTTAGAGATACAGCTAGCAGATCAGAGGCTTGTTATCTCAGATGGCGAAATCTGCGGAATTCTAAATCAGGAGAAAATGCTTGGCGTGAGATACTTCTATCACCTAATCAACCAAAGGTAGTAAAGGATTCCTTAGTTCAAATTGAAAAAGAAAGAATTACACTAAATATGCAGATGGCTATTCTCACTCATATTGTTCGCCAGCTTAGAGAGTGTAGTGACAAAATCCAGCAAATTGAAATGTTGGCGCAGGAAGAAAATGAATAAAATTTTGTGTATGCAAAGCCTAGAAATGTTGCGTATGCAAACCCTAGAAGTAAGTGCGTATGCAAAGCCTAGACTAAAAGGCCTTTTAAAGGTAAGGGGGCGAAGCCCCTTACCTTTGACGAGAAAACGCCTTTACTCTTGAGGAGAAAATGATGGTAAATGTGAAGATGACATTCAGTGTTGAAATAGATGGTGAAACGATTATTCAACATCAGATCAATGAACAAGGTAAGATAACACGCTCTCGTTTTCATGAAGAGCGTAAACTAGCTAAAGAAATCATTGATAAGATGAATGAGTTCCATTCTGAAAGATGGATAGATAAAAAACCTTGGCCTGTTTTCGATACTTATGAAAAACAGTAATGCCTATTGATTGCAAGTTTTATAAATAGATTTGGCTAAATCATTCAATTTATCAGCAATAAAATCTTCCCTGCGGTAAGGTGATTCATCCCACTCTTGTTTGATTGAACTATTTTTTTCACCTAAATCCAAAGATAAGAGATTTGAAGCTGCAATAACTGCTTCACCAAAAGTAATATTAAGTTTTTCTGACATATTGAGTTTCCTATGTTTTGTTGTGGTAGATAAAAAATAGAGACTCAATATACCACATAGAGTCGATGTGGCTAAATAAGCGACTCACATCTTAGAAATTCATTCCGATGGAATTTTAATTAAATGATTTTTTCGTTTATGAAATCAAGTTTAATAATCCAAATTTAATTCATTGAAAGGAGTAAAATAATGGCTAGTGTAAATAAAGTAATTATTGTTGGATATCTCGGTAATGAACCTGAGATGCGTACTATGCCAAATGGTGAGGCTGTGGCTAATATTAGCGTTGCAACAAGTGAAAGCTGGACTGATAAAAATACAGGCGAGCGTCGAGAGATTACTGAATGGCATCGTATTGTATTTTATCGCCGTCAAGCTGAAGTCGTTGGTCAATATCTCCATAAAGGTTCACAAGTCTATATAGAAGGTCGTTTACGTACACGTAAATGGCAAGATCAAAATGGACAAGATCGCTATACAACTGAAATTCAAGGTGATGTGTTACAAATGTTGGGTAGCCGTAATGCTAATAATCAAGGGAATAATTATGGTACAGAGCAACCTCCTTCATCTTCTAATATGTCTCAAGCAAAACCAGCATCCCAACCACAGGGTGGGGAACCAACATTAAATAATTTTGATGATGATATCCCTTTTGCTCCCGTTCATCATAGTCACAGTAAAATAACCATTTATTCTATTTAGCTAGTTGGCTACGTATGGGCTGCGTAGTAAAATAACTGCCCACATATCTGTGTTATTCAGGAGATCCCTTATGAAACTGAAACAATTTATTATACCTATCCTTTGTGCCAGTATTGTGACTGGTTGTGCTGAACTTGCCGAGGTGAATCAACAAGTTGGTGAATGGGCGGGTAAAATGATTGAAATTCGTGATGGCCAGCAAAATACCACAACTAACACTCGAGTTGAGCAAATAACTTTTAATAATTATAGTGACAGCTATAAATCTCAAAGCACTATAGATAACCTATTTGTTAGACTTAAACGTGAACTAAATCTAAAGACAAGAGAAGCTGTGCCAAACGTTTATTACAAATTGGAATTAGCTGAATCAGAGCCGAAAATTTTTCCTAAATATTACACAACTTCAGTGATATTAGAAAAAGAGGGTAAAAAAACGATTGTCCGTTGGGAAATTTATGCGACAGAAGAATACGCTCAAAGATTAGAAAAACGATTGGTGAAAGCAATTAAATAAAGTCTTTTATATGTAATTTATAATTATTATATCTATTATTGCTTTAACCGCTAAAATGGCATCGCTACGTTATATTTCCGAATTACAACAAAAAGGCGAAAAACGAAGATAGATTAGGCACCTATTAAGGTGCCATTTTTTTAGATGCTAATTGGAGATTTTATGCATAAAGATATATTAAAAGCATTGGTTCCTGCTACTTCAAGCACATTGAGTCATTTTCTTAAAGATATTTTAGTCGTATTTCTTCTTTTTTCTGTTTCATTTACCACCATCTCTCTTATTGTGTTCTTAGATTTAAATGTAAATGCAATAAATAGCAATTACTATGAGATGACATATCCTTTAATTAGAGTTTCTATCACTATCTCTTTATTGGGATATGTTGTATGGTTTCTAATAAAACTACGTAAATTATTAAAATAAACTTGAGGAGTCTTATGGATAAATGGCTGTTAGAAATTGGTTTTATGGTAGGTGAAAGAACTCTCTAATTTGATAAGTGCGATTAATACTAAAGTAGGCGAAATAGCAGAGTAAATTAACCAAAGTATCTACGGTTCTAATTCTAGTAATTACTAGGGTAAACTATAATGGTGTGACAAAACCTCCTAGAGGATTCTCCCAGTTATTTATATGACTGGGAGTTTTTTTATGAAACTCATTATTTTCTCAAGAGATTAAGCTATTGAGCAGTTCTTCTTCCTTGTTTGTAATACGCCTAAGCCTGTTCATTTATGGAGATAACATGAAACTCTTTCTTTGCGAGAAACCATCACAGGGTCGAGATATTGCTAGAATTTTAGGGGCTAATCGAAATGGTGATGGTTATTTAGCTACTACTGATAATGCCATTTGTGTTACTTGGGGTGTTGGGCATTTAGTCGAACAATTTCAGCCAGAAGATTATGATCCTGCATATAAACGCTGGTCATTTGAGACATTGCCGATTATTCCTAAACATTGGGGTGTTGCACCTAAAAAAGAAACAAAAAAGCAATATAACATTGTAATTAAACTCATTAAACAAGCTAAGCATTTGGTTATTGCTACTGATGCTGACCGTGAGGGCGAAATGATAGCCCGTGAGTTATTAGATATTGCTTCCTATCAAGGACAAATTCAACGGTTATGGCTATCCGCTTTAGATGATGCCAGTATTCGCCAAGCGTTAAGCTCTTTAAAATCAAATCAAGAAACCCTGCCTTTGTATTATGCTGGTTTAGGTAGAAGTCGAGCAGACTGGTTGATTGGGATGAATTTCTCTCGGCTATTTACATTATTGGCTCAACAACAAGGATATCAAGGTCCTCCACTATCGGTTGGTCGAGTACAGAGCCCCGTACTCGCAATGGTCGTCAACCGAGATAGGGATATTGCTAATTTCGTGCCTGTGTCTCATTATGCTTTAAGCGTCCAACTTAATTCTACTGCAAATCAATCGTTTATTGCAGGCTGGGTTCCTCCTGAGCAGTATTGTGATGAAGAGGGGCGTTGCCTTAATCTGGCTTTGGTACAGCAAGTTCATCAACAAGTACAACAAGCAAAAGTGGCTCAAGTCTTGGATGTGAGTACAAAAAGAGAAAAAATAAGTCATCCGCTTCTCTTTGCATTAAGTGATCTTCAAGGCGAATGTAACCGCTTGTATGGTATGGGGGCTCAACAAGTATTAGATATTGCCCAATCACTGTATGAGGTTCATAAACTTACCACATACCCTCGTACAGATTGCGGTTATTTACCTGAATCTCAATTTTCTGATGTCGGAAGTGTTATTCAATCATTGTGTTCAGTAGATACTAATCTGAAAAAATTGGTTCCCAATCTTAATTTGCGACAAAAATCTAGAGTTTGGAATGATAAGAAAATTACCGCTCACCACGGTATTATTCCTACTGTTTCAAGAGGTAATTTAGCTAAATTAAGCTCCGATGAATTTAAAGTTTATGATCTCATTCGTCGTCGTTATTTGGCTCAATTTTTACCTTATTTTGAATCAGATAAAACCATCGTCACACTAAGTTGTGCTGGACATACCTTAATTGCGAAAGGACAGGTTGTAATTGCTACAGGATGGAAAATATTATTTGGTAAAAGTACTGAAGAAGATGAAGAAACTCAAGGATTGCCCCCTCTCTCGGTAAATCAACAATGCCATATTCAAAATGTTGAACTCAAATCTCTCAAAACTTCACCACCGAGCCATTACACGGAAGGTACTTTACTTGCAGCAATGAAAAATGCGGCAAGATTTGTTACCGATGAGGAGTTAAAAAAACGATTGCGTGAAACAGAAGGACTTGGAACGGAAGCTACTCGAGCTAGTGTGATTGAAACATTACTAAATAAGGGATTTATTAAGAAAAAAGGTAAATCTTTAATAGCAACGGCTGAAGGATGTGCTTTAGCTGATAACTTACCTGAACTTTTAAAAAATCCAGGATTGACCGCATTGTGGGAGCAGGCCTTAAATCAGATTGCAGAGCGAACACTTTCGTTAGAGGATTTTATGCAGAAACAAGAAGGTTTTATCCGTCATTTGATGCAAATGTGTCTTAAACAAGGTATGAAACTAGGGAAAATTGAGATTAAAAAATGCCCTAGATGTGGCTCTCCAATGGTAAAACGAACGGGTAAAAATGGGGCATTTTGGGGATGTTCAAAGTATCCTCAGTGTGATGCTATAGAGAATATTACTAGCAAAGCAAAAGGTCGTTCAAAAGCAGGTAGTAAACCATTATCTATTTCTGAGCAAGTTAGAGGTAAAATATTATCCTGATGTTTTGATTTATTCAGTCTAAATTTGGATCTTTGTGCTTTAACGTGCTAGAATCAGGTCTTAAAAGCCGTTTTGGCTATTTGTCGGTCATCAAATAGTCTGATGTGGCAGAGGGTCTCTACTAGCTCTGACTACATTCCTAAATGTCCCTCAGCACCCAGAAAAGGGCTCTAGTTCTATAACTAGGGGTGTTTACTCTTCTATCGGGTCAAACTACATTAAGGGATCGTAGGGCGACCCCATCTTACTCCATTAGGGTATTGTAAGGACAGGAATATTTTGCCTATGAGAATATTGCTGTCCTTGCATTACGCAAACTCTATCTATCCCAGAGCCTCCTGGTGAAAAAAGAGGTGCCCTTTGTGCCATATTTGGTGCGTGTCACTGCCGATAAATGACCACTTTGTTATCGGATAATGCAAAAAGAAAGTAGTTAATGTCTTGACGAGAACAAACACTATTTTCAGCGTTTGTATTATATGGTCCAACTAGTCTATATATTTAATCGTGATTATTATCAAATTTTTATTCAATGCCCTGGAGCGGAAGTTCTAGGGTTTTTCTTTTTTCAATAATGATTACAATAATCAGCTTTGCAATGACGGTAATAAGCTTTTTCCAAAATATTTCAGTTAAATTTCATTAATTTAACCCTTTAACTTTATCGTTATAATAGCCAAAAAAGATTAATTGTGGGTGATTTATATGATTCTGTTAAGCATATTTCTCATTATTTTGTGTGGTATAAACACATTAATGGGAATTCTCTACTTTTTTAGCCAACCTAAAGAATATATACGCACAATCATTCATTTTTCCTTCGGCGTTTGTCTACTGTATTTAGGCGTATCGGGATTAAATCTCTAAATTCAAAATAGAATTTAATGTTATAAAACATTAATTTTTTGCTTATGATTTATGCATTAAGCCGCTATCGTTGATAGCACTTAAATATCGTAGAGTTCTGAAAGCGATAATTCTATCGGTGGATAGAATGAACTCTCCCAAATGTTCCTCGGCGATCTGAAAAGGACTCCAATTTATTGGGATCGTTTACTTCACAACCAATTTTAACCCTAGGCGGGAAACGTTTTTCCCGTATTGGGTAGGAATGTTTCTCCGCTTTTTTTATTCTTTGGAGAAACAAACTATGACTACTCAAACTTCTACTCAACAAGCTAACTATTTTAATCTTCATACTCATGGTGTGGGCTATTTAAGTCGCATTCGTGAAGTACAACCGAAAGGTAAAAAAGGTAATTCATTTTTAGCTTGCCAAATTGCTGCTTTAACCGGTCCTGCTGATGAACTTGAATATCGTTATTTTGATGTCAATGTTGTAGGCAAAGATGCTGAAGCCCTTGTCAGAAAATGCGAGCAAGCAGTTGAAGCTCAGAAAAAAGTGTTAATTTCATTCGTTATTGCCGATTTATGGACAGACACATTTACTTATTCAACAGATAGTAAATTTCATAAAAAAGGTGATACAGGCGTAAGTCTTAAAGGTCGTTTAATTCGTATCAAAATGATTAAAATTGATGGCGAAGTAAAATACCAAGAGTCTAAAAAACAAGATGAAGTTGATGCTTAAATCAACCTTAGCCCAGCAATATTGTTGGGCTTTATTTTTAGAGGATATTTTTATGTTGGATAAATATATTCAAGATGAATTTTTACGCTTAGACCAACGCTATACAGCTTGGTACCAAAGTGAAGAAACCGATGAAATTGCTAGAACTCGTATTCAAGAGAGTGAACGGATTTTAAAAATCCTATACGCTCTGAAATATAACAAAGATCCAATGCAAAATAGTATAGGCTATCTCGCATTTATGGCATCGAAAGGTAAATAATCTGGTTCACTTATAGAATCCTGCTAATTTTAGTTAGCTAGTACAGCAAAAGTTGTGTTGGCTATCTTTAAAAGGAGAAAATTATGTCACTTTATTCTGTCGTATTTCGTAATAAACAGACTCAACAGCAAGACCACTTTGTCATAACTCAGCAACAATTAAATCTCTGGCAAAACAGCGATGATATTGAACTAATAAACGTTAATGTTATTAGCCAGTGGTTCGGTGCAAATGAAGATGGTGAATATTATGATGATCCTGAATGATAAGGAATTATATTATGAATTTGTCCATACTTTTTGAACAAACCGTAGCATCTCATCACGAGTTGATGAACGCAGAACGCTACTGTAAGGCAACTTTATTTGCAATAACTTAACCATATAACAGACCTCGCTAGCGGTCTGTTTCTTTCATTTTTTAACATTTACCCAATGGGGACACTTCCCTATTAGGTAAGGCAGTGTTTCCCTTTCTTCTTTAGGAGACACATTATGTCATTTTTAAACATTCCTCTTAATTGTTCCCGTAAATGCGAGGCTTGGGAAGATATTCTTTCCCATTACAATGATTGGGTTGCAGATGATGAAGTCTGGGAGATTGCTAGACAATCGGAGAAACCACCTATCTTAGGAAATATTTACCAACGATTAGTGCTAGATCGCATCTTATCCCATTTCTGTGAGGAAACAGGAAAAGATGAATCAGATTTAACGCTGTTTTACTATGTAAATTCAATTGATACCCACTTGGTTATTAATGAGTGGGATATTTGTACAGAAGAAGATTATTGGGGTTGTGTCGAAAAACATCGTATAACCTATACACAGTAACTTTAATATTTAAACCCTAAGGGGGAAATACGATCTCCAAGGGGATAGTATTTCCCCATCTTATTTGGAGAAATACTATGTTTTCTTTCAACACTTTATTTTCATTCAAAACGTTGTATATCTTATTTGGAGTGATAATTTTGGCAAATATTATCAAAATTATAACACTCTGGTATTTAAATGACTCTACAACCCATTCATTATTGCTTTCTGTGCTAAAAACAATGTTTTTAATTGTATTGTGGAAGCAAATAAAGCTTATAAATGAATAACTGTACTTTGGGCATAACCTATATTTGCCCGATTAATTACCCCCTTAGGGAAACATTGTTTTCTCTAGGGGGAGCAGGTTTCCCTTTCTTTTAGGAGAAACTTGTTATGTGTAATTTTTTAACGTCGTCTGAAAATTTGGTATTAGAACAAGCACTATTATTGTTAGAGAAAATTATGGAACAACATCCGAGTTATGGTGACACCCCACAATTTTCAAATCCTGAGATTGTGCGAGATTACCTACGGATGAAAATCGCTACAGATGATAGAGAGAATTTTGTTGTGCTATTTTTAGATAACCAACATAAACTGATTTCATCTGAGGTTTTGTTTCAAGGTACCTTTAATACTAGTGCGGTTTATCCTAGAGAGATTATAAAACGTGCTTTAGAATTAAATGCGGGAGCATTGATTCTTGCACATAATCACCCATCAGGAAAATCAACACCAAGTGAAGCAGACAAAAATATTACATTTAAAATTAAGCAAGCTGCAGAATTATTTGATATTCGTGTATTAGACCATTTTGTTGTCACGCTGAAGGATACATTTAGTTTTGTAGAAAATTTTATATTGTAATGATTAACCCATATAGGGATACTTCCCTGTATGGTGAAAGTATCCCTCTTAGGAGATATTTTCATATGTTAGAAACTAAACTTAGTGCTGAGCATTTGGCACACATTCGACAAAATCAAGCTATTTATGGTATGAAAAAAACGGTAGAGTTAGGTCAAGTGAATGCAACCTCAACCGTATTGTCGATATTAGGGAAAGATAATGTGCTTAACCTACTTCGACGACATATGCGTAAAGATTGGGGAGATATTGACGAACTGGATTGGTATCAAAACGAACAGGCATTATTGATGGGAGAGCGAGTTATTTCGAGTTATCGCATTGAAAATGAAACTGTATTTGTGATTACTGAGTCAGATCGCAGTTACACCACAATTATGATGGCTTATGAATATTAATTTTCTCAAAGGCATTCCTATCGCAATATAGGAATGCCTATTTTTTTGATAAAAATTATTCAATTTCAAGATTGTGTTTTTTATTACAAATTAAGGCGATTTTTTGCATAGTTATTCCGTCTTTCTAGCGTTTAATTGTACTAAGGAAAAATTATGAAAAAATCACTTCTCTTTTCTGTATTTTTTAGCCTAGGGCTTTTGGGATGTGTTAACCATTCAAAACAAAATATGGATAATGCGGAAAATTCTTTACCACCAGGTAATCCATTGCCTAAAGATATGCAAATTGGCGAGCTTAACCCATCGGAAGTTAATACAACCGTATTAAAGCCACTTCCAATTGAACACGGACGTAAAATAGAAGAAGATATTTATACTTCAACTTATCAAGAGCATCCCGATGTCGTTCGTTATGGTCGCTATACACTAGTCAGTAGTTCTCCTATCGGTGGGAAAAAATATCTCCTTGAACAGCTAGTCCAAGTGAATATGAAAGGAAAAAAGAAACAGCATACGCTTACTGTCGAACAAGGAATTTGGAATACATTGAAAGACACTGGATTCACATTATGCAGTGTACCCAGCCCAGAAGTAAGAAGTCTCTTTAATCATCAATTACCTAAAGTACATTATGAGTTTGGACCGATGCGTTTAAGAGAAGCACTACAAATGCTATCAGGCGAGGCGTATGAGCTAACGGTTAATGATACTCTTCGCCAGGTTTGTTTTGAACGTAGGAATTCAGTACCGAAAATGACTGCACCGATGATTCAAGTCGAAACCAGTCAATCAGAAGGACAATTATAATAAAGCTGAAAAAATCTATTTCTAAATCATATTAAAAAATAATAGACTTTTTCATTACTCTCAATTTTGTTTTTTGGCATAGTCATTTCATTGTTTATTATCTTAATAGGCTATGTTATGACTTCTAAAATTCTTCCGATGATGCTTGGAATGATACTGGTATTTCCAAGCCCATCTATTTTGGCAAACACCTCCCAATCTTCTATAGTCAATACCTTAAATCAATCCAATACGATGCAACAATCTGTGGAGCAAAATCTTAATGTTTCAAATTCAGAAGATAAATGGTCAGAATGGGGATTAACTCGTGATGATTGGAGTCGTTATGAACTCTTGAAAAAAGGGGTTCGTGGCATTTGGTCTCCTAGTTTAGATCCCTTAACAACGCTAGGTATTGAAGCTCGTAGTGATGCTGAGCGTGATCGCTACGCAGAACTACTTGCTAAAAAAGAATTCCAAAGAGTAGAAAAAGAATTTGCTTTTCAAATCGCTTACAACAGAGCATTTGAACGCTTATATCCTAATGTTTTACCGTTTAAATCCGAAAGTGTATCTACTACTTCAGCTGCGGTAGGTCGTATCATCTATTTTACTCGCACAGATTGTGATAAATGCGTAGATCATCTCACTCGATTATGGAGTCGTGCAGGGAATAATCCTGTTGATATTTATATCGTCGATAGTATGCAAGATGACAATAAGATTCAGCAATGGGCAGTAAAAAACCGAATTGATATTAATAAAGTTAAAAATCGCCAAATTACCCTAAATCACGATAGTGGATATTGGCTACATTATGCGAATGGTAAAATGCCAGCTGCATTTATTATTCAAGGAAATGGTGAATGGCAATCTCTCGTCTATTAATTTCAGCTATCCTATTAGGCTCAGTCCATTCAGCAATTGCATTCAATGGATTCGGTTTTGATGTAGATACTTATATTGATGAAGCGGCTAAACGTTATCAAATCCCTAGGGAGATGCTACGAGGATTAGTTAAAATGGAAAATGGTTGGACAAATAATATTTCTCCAACTGGTGCTACAGGGGTTGGACAATTTACTTTCCGCACTTGGAATTGGCTAGCTACTATGCCCGAGGGAAAAGCGATTGGAATGAAACCTATTTCTCAACAAACTCGTGGTACTTATGCAGATCCTAGACTAAATAAAAGAGTCAATACTTTAGCGACAGGATTACTCGCTAGATTACATATTCAACAATTTGCAGAACGAGGGATTAAAAGCTCAGATGAGAATTTATATATGGCTCATAATATTGGGCTAGATGGCTTTCACCGTGCATTACAAGGTCGAGCAAATGCTGATGATATTCGTAATATGAGACGTAATGGTATGAAACGATGGATGAGTGTGAACGATTTCCTCACTTATCAAAAAAATCGCTATAACAGCCATAAACAGATTGCTAATGCGATTCCCTCTAAATCACTTTATTCAAACGATAACAAGACTTTTACTGCTCAAAATGAGGTAAAAAGAGACATTCCTAAAAAAACAAAGTCTAGGATGGATGATGCTCTGACTGCTACAAAATTACCTATTCAAAATGTTATCTCTTCGGCGAGTCAATCTTATATTAAACGAGAACAACCTAAATTGCGTTGGATCCAACCTAGTGATAAGCAAGTGGTTTGGGTTAATCCAGTGCAGAAACTTTAAAGGAATAGATAAATAATGAAACAGAATGTATTTACATTACTTTGTCTGGGGATTTTCTCTATAAATATCTCCGCTGAATTAAAAGTCATCGCTGATCTCGGGGGTGAAAGTGCAGTGCGTTTTTATGAACCTATTCAACCTGTCCATTCAGAAACTGCACCCAAACATCCTAATGCTATTCCATCACAAGTGACTGAAGAACAGTTATTACCTGTGGTTTCTCATAAATGGTCGGTAGGAAAAGTGCAAGCAAAATCGTTGAATTTACCTGGTGCATTACCAATGTTCTTAATTGGTGCAGATGAAACATCTCGCCAGTGGCTTAGCCAACATCGAGATGATTTAGTCAAAATGAATGCAATGGGATTGGTGATTAACGTGAATACCGTTGATGAAATGAATATCTTACGAAACATTGTACCTGAATTAACGTTGATGCCATCACCTGCAGATACCTTAGCAGAACGATTAGGTATCTTTCATTATCCACTGTTATTGACAGCGGAGGGCATTTCACAATGAGTAATAAATATCTGATTGAATCATTACTTAGACCCCCTGTTGAATTTTATACCTCAATTGCCAGTGCTAGTGCTGCCACTTTATGCATTGGTGCCCCTTGGGCATTAGCATTAAATCCAACTGTTGGTCACGGACTTGGGGCTGGGTTTGCGATATTAGCTCTAGTTCGAGCTAGGCAAGGTTGGAAAATTATTCGCTATCAGCGTAATTTAAAGCGATTATCTCGCTATACAATGTCTAGTAAACAAGTACCAGTAGGCAAAAAATACCTATTCTTGGGACAAGGTTTCCGCTGGACTCCTCGTCATACGCAGCGTTTGCACGATTGCTTTCAACTCTACGGTGAAAAATATGTGACACCATCTGCACTTTATTCTTGGGTCAAAGCATTTGAGAAAAAACACGAAGATCATTTTTTAAGTCGTTTAACCTCTAAAGATCACCCTCTAAATCCATTTCGTCCTTTGCCACCTGTTGAAGGCAATCCTGCTATCCACGGTGTAGAACTCAATGAGGAAAATGTGACTGTACCGCTATCTAGCCGTGTTGGACATATGCTAGTGCTCGGTACAACTCGTGTTGGTAAAACCCGATTAGCGGAACTGCTTATTACTCAAGATATTAATCGTGGAAAGACATTTGAAGAACGAGAAGTGGTTATTTTCTTCGATCCTAAGGGCGATGCCGATATTCTGAAAAGAATGTATGCAGAGGCAAAACGAGCGGGGCGAGAAAATGAATTCTACTGTTTCCATTTAGGATGGCCCGATATTTCAGCTCGTTATAATGCCGTTGGCCGCTTTAATAAAATTACTGAGGTTGCTTCTCGTATTTCGGGACAATTAAGTGGTGCAGGTAATTCAGCAGCATTTAAAGAATTTGCTTGGCGATTTGTGAATATCATTGCTAGAGCTTTGGTCGAACTAGGCTATCGACCTGATTATGAACAGATTGCTAGATATGTACGAAGCATTGATTCGCTCTTTTTAGAATATGCTAAAGTCTATTTCGACAGGCAAAATCCCGACCTGTGGGGAGCTATTGCACAAGCGGCTGCTAATATCGATCAGAAAAATTTGTCTTTTGCGATGAAAGGTCGAAATCCAATGGTTGTTGCTGTTGAGCAATATATTCGAGACGAAAAGATTTTCGACCCCGTACTAGATGGGTTGTGTAGTGCGGTGCGTTACGACAAAACATACTTTGATAAAATCGTGGCCTCGCTTTTACCGTTATTAGAAAAATTAACATCAGGTAAAGTTGCTGAGTTATTATCGCCTAATTATGCAGATATTACGGATACTCGCCCTATTTTTGATTGGGAAGAAGTGATTCGTAAAAAAGGGATTGTTTATGTCGGTTTAGATGCACTGTCTGATTTGACCGTGGCATCTGCTGTGGGTAATTCAATGTTTGCTGACTTAGTTTCGATGGCTGGCCATATTTATAAATTTGGTATTAATGACGGTTTACCTCATCAACCTGGGACAAAACAATCTAAAATTTCGATTAATGTACATTGTGATGAGTTCAACGAGTTGATCGGTGATGAGTTTATCCCACTTATCAATAAAGGGGGCGGTGCAGGTATGCAGATTACCGCCTATACACAGACGGTTTCTGATATCCAAGCTCGTACTCAGGATGCATCAAAAGCAGGACAGATTGTCGGGAACTTTAATACGATGGTAATGCTGAGAGTAAAAGAACCCGCTACGGCTGAATTACTGACTAAAAATTTACCCAAAACAAGTATTTTAGAAGTGATGGCCATCTCAAGTACGACGGATAGTAATGACCCGACATCAGATAAAGACTTTGGCTCTAATACGGGAGATCGTGTTATTGTGAAAGATGCTGAGATGCTTTCGGTAGCGACGATTATGAACTTACCTAAGGGGCAAGCATTTGCAATGATTGAAGGTGGTCAATTATGGAAAATTCGTATGCCGCTCCCAGTAGAAGATAAAGATGATATGATGCCAGCAAGTTTACAAGAATTAGCCAATAATATGCGAGCAAACTATCGCACTGGTGAAAACTGGTGGGAGGGTGTGAATAATTATCAACCTAACGCAGAAGTAATGGCAAGTTTTGATGAATTAAATAAATCTCGATTCCCAATAGGAAAACTACAAGATGAACCCGAAAATAACTAACGTATTATTAACTCAAATTCCAGATATGTATGTATTACTTGATAGCGAGAACTTCTTATGTTCGAGTACGGGTAAATTCGCTCAGGAAAGATTGAACTTCTTTGCCAGTACTATTTATCCATACTGGGATGAAACTCGTTGTTCATTGCACGGACTATCTGAGTATTTGACACAATTTGATATCGAGTTATGGACGGCTAATGATGTTCAGCTCTCTAAAAATATGGAGTTTGCCTTTGACATCAGGTTCAATAGCAAATACCCAGGTAGGATCTTAGTACAATGTGAATTATTTCGTAAAGAGAGTGTGCATTAATGGCTCAAAATCAACAAGAAAATTCGTCCCCAGCGAGAAAAGAATCAAGTTTGCCTTGTCGTATTGTGACTACATTGATTATCTCACTTATTTTAAGCATCATTGTTGAATGGTTATGTATTACGTTTGTATGGCCTGAACAAGGACATTTACACAGTAAGCAAGTAATGCAAGATGAGTTAGGGTGGCTTTCAGCTGAGTTCCAGCAAAGCCTCATTTATAGTTATCCTGTGACACTTGCTGAGCAGATTATTCAGTTTCTTCATCACTGGTTATTTGTTAAGACAGGTATTCAGCAGTTATTAAATAGCCCAACCAATCACGTTGCCGATATTAATTTCCGTCAAATGAACTGGGATACAATCAAAAATACGGATTGGTTAGCCTATACGATGTTTTATGTAAGAGCCTACATAGAATCGACTTTATATGTCATCATCGTCTTTGTTATTCGATTAATGATCATTGTGTTAACCAGTCCCGTGTTTCTGCTTGCTGGGCTTGTCGGATTAGTTGATGGCCTTGTTAATCGAGATCTACGTCGGTTTGGTGTTGGTCGAGAATCAGCCTTTAAATATCATCACGCCAAAAGAGCGGTTGTCCCTGTAATGTTTATTGCTTGGATAGTTTATTTATCATTGCCATTTTCTATTCATCCTAATTTGATATTAATCCCAGCAGCACTTTTGTTCGGGATAATGATTTCACTTACTGCATCAAATTTCAAAAAATACTTATAATATATTTCAAAGGTAAATTTTATGCACGCAACTCAAGTTCCAACGGGAATGATCAAGACGTTTGGCGATTTAGGTATCCCATATCAAGTCGGTGAGCCAGATAAACAATTGCCTGATGGCGATATATTGGTAAATATCACGCTTATTCAAAGCGGTGAGCAGGAAAAATATCGCCTATCAAAATTACTCAATGACCCAAATGCGGAGTAAATTAGATGTACGCAATTTCGTTTGATTTAGTGGTTGCTGATATGGAAGAAAATATGGCAAATCTATTCCTCGCAATGAACGCTTTAAAAGCGATGGAGTGGTTTCCACATTCTGTGCGTGATATTAGAGCGTTCCGAATTGAACAATGGTCTGACTTTACTCCTGTCATTAAAAGTTAATGATTTGGTGACTTAATAAAATCTATCGTTATGTTTTTATAACTCCTTGTATCCTCCCTTTTTGTTTCTTTACTAAGCCGAGTCCTATATCGGCTTTTCATAAAACTCTCTTATTTTTACATAGACTTTTTCATTACATTTCAAAGCCGATTTTTGCATTATTTCTTCGCAGTAAGTAAATAATTATCTTGGAGAAGACGATGCTAAAACATTTCCCGATTTTTCTTTTTTTGTCTGCAGGTTTGCTATCAGCTAATACCTTTGCTGATGAGCAAGCAGAGCTTGAGCAAGCTATTCGGCAACTAGAATCAGCAAAGCAAGCCTTAGTGAGAGCTCAAAGTCAAGCTAAATCCACAAACATTAAAACTCGTTTCTACTTTGATTATGCCAAAGCAAGAAAAGAGATTGATATGGTTCGTTCAGGCATTCATTACTATCTTAATAATGATAGAGCTCAACCTCGTAATCCTGGGGATGTGCGTACATTAACGGGGGAGTATGAAAGAACTAGGACTGGACAAAAATGAGTATAGCTAAAACAACGGAAGCATTTAATATTGGTTCCAATAGTAATGCTGCTGATGTGAGTAACTTAGTTGTTGCTGGGGTATTTGCATTTCTATTTTTAGTCTGTGCATATATTTTACTCAAGCTATTTGAGGAAGTTAAATCAGGCAATCTAAAGCTGAATAAATTTCTAATGATTTGCGTTCGGGTTTTCTGTTTCATCTGTATTCTAAGCTATTTCTTATTGCATTAAGTACTTAATCTTCATATTTAAAGGATCTTGTTATGAAAAAGATGATTTCCAATCTTAAAAACACAATCAAAACTGCTGTTTCAGCGACCATTATTTTTGTTTTATCTGCCCCTGCATTTGCTGATTTACCCAAAATGCAGGCACCTAGTCGTGGTGAAGGTTCGGGTATTATGGATACGATTAAAAACCACGCATATGATGCATTAATTTTAGGTGGGTTGTTACTTGGTGCATTTGCATTTATGAAAGTCGCTGGATCTCTCATTTCTGAATTTGGTGAAGTTCAAGCTGGACGTAAGAAATGGGGTGATTTAGGAATGCTTGCATTAGTGGGTGCTATTTTATTAGTTGTCATCATTTGGTTAGTGACCGAAGCAAGCAAAATTCTATAAGAAAGGACAGTTTTATGAAAGAAGGAGCATCAACAACAGAAACTATTACGTTCATCCCTGAACGACTTAATCGTCGTCCAGCGGTATTTAGAGGAATGACCTTTTTTGAGTTAGTTTTAGTGATGTTTATTGGTGCCGTATTAGGTGCGCTATTAGGGTTGTTGGTGATACTCCTTTTTCCTGTTGATTGGTATGCAATTCCAATGGGGATGTTAGCTATTGGCTATTTAGCAATGCGATTCGGCGGTGCTTACATTTCTCGCCTAAAACGTGGTAAGCCAGATACCTGGTTAGACCGTTTTGTCGAATTTAAAACTCACCCCTCTAAATTCATTACTACGTCACATTATTGGTCAATTAAACGTACGGTTAAAAAGGCAAAAAGAAAATGAGTAAATACAATAATGCACTACGAAGTGACCGCTTTCACATCCAAAGCCTCAGAATTGTTATTTTTTTACTAACTATTATTTGTGCCATTTTAGGCTATGGTTGGTATTCTGCTCCAAAATATCTCACTATTCATAACCCACCCGATCTTCGCACTGGGTCAACTCGAGCGTGGTGGGAAGTTCCAACATCTTCTGTTTATGGTTTTACTTTTTATATATTCCAGCAATTAAATCGCTGGCCTCAGGATGGTGAGAAGGACTATAAACGCAATATTGAAGCACTGTCTCCATACTTAACACCTCAATGTTATCAATTTTTACTTAAAGACTATGATCAACGTGATTTATTGGGTGAACTCCGTGACCGTGTCCGTGGTGTGTATGAAATTCCTGGTCGTGGTTTTAGTCAAGATAGAGTTAAGGTCAATAGCCAAGATGATTGGGATGTCACTTTAGATTTAAGTACGGACGAATATTATTTAGATAATCCAGTAAAACGGGTCTTGGTTCGTTATCCATTGCACGTGGTTCGTTATGATGTTAATCCAGAAGCTAACCCTTGGGGATTGGCTCTCAATTGTTATCGTTCAACGCCACAACGTTTAGAACTTCAATCAAAAGCAGAATCAGAACATAAGTAGGTAAGTATGAATAATCTCACAAAGTATTTAATTAGCTCTCTTGCGTTATGTATTAGCTCAATCAGTTCAGCCGAACTATTAATGCAGTGGCAACGCATTCCTTTAAGAATCGATCTACATACTGGTCAGGAACGAATTTTGTTCCTAGATAAGAATGTACAAGTCGGTGTACCGTCAGAGTTAGATAATAAATTAGATGTTCAAAGTGTCGGCGGTGCAGTTTATCTTAAAGCTAAAAAAGAGTTTTCGGTAAATCGTTTGCAGTTACGAGATATCGAAACAGGGCAAATTATCCTAATTGATTTAAAAAGTAAGGCAGGAAAAGAAAAGTTAGAGGCAATTCGTATTATTTTTGATGAGAAAGTCGCAAATAATGCAGAAAAAGTCGATCAAACTTCTGTGTCTGATGAAGACGTTGCACCAATTAAAAATGCATTACCTGTTCCAGCTGCCATTACTCGCTATGCAGCTCAATCTCTGTATGCCCCACTTCGTACAGTTGAGCCGTTACCAGGAATTCAACGTGTTGCGATGAAATTACCAAAGTCACTGCCCACATTGCTCCCTAATTTATCAGTTCAAGCTACTCCACTTGAAAGTTGGGGAATGGATGGATATGTAGTGACAGCAGTTCGTATTAGACATTTAGAAAAACGGAGAGTAAACCTAGATCCGAGATATTTACAGGGTAATTTCTACTCAGCGACCTTCCAACACAATTGGTTGGGTGAGTATGGTACACCTGAAGATACAACAACAGTTTATTTAGTGACTTTAGGTTCTCCAAATAAAGCCATTGTACCCGCTGTAAAGCAGGCTAAATCAAACGATAAATCCAAACGTTAGGAGGTGAAAATGGCCGCAGTAAAAGCGAATGGAATGACTAAATTCATTGTACTTATTATTGTAGGGTTAGCAATCTTTGTCGGGGTCTATGCATTAAAAGGTAAGCAACAAAATGCTGAACTACTTAATACACAGCCATCAACCGTTGTATATGATTTAACAGAATCAGAACAACAGGAGCTTGGTCTAACTGCTGGAGATACGCCTCACGATACACTTAAAACCTTATTAGGTGCAGTAAAAGATACTCGAGCAGAGGTAAAAGCCGTTAGAGAGCAAAATGAAAAATTAAAGCAGGAAAATAATGCGTTAAAGAATAATGCTAGTAACATTTCGCAGCAAATTTCTGAGGCATTAGAACAAAAACAATTTGAATTTGAACAAAGAATTGAAGCAATGCGTCGAGACATTGCTAATTCATCTAGCCAAAGTGATGTCAATGCAACGACAACACAAGAACAGGCTTATCCTATTGGATTTGGTTCGGATTCATCGTCAAAATCAACCCAAGGTACAGGCAATACGCTATTACCTTCACATAAAGAGCAGGATACAAAATGGGTTGATCCAAGTGATGCTATTTATAAAGATAGAAATGGTAAAATTATTGATTCTGCTGAGCCTGGAGCGACATCTGCTTTTCCTAATCCTTTCAAGGTATTAGATGAATCAGTTGTTGGTGAGTCCGCTAAACAAATTCAGACTAATCCTAACTCAGAGAGAAAAAGTAATGTCACGCCATTTTTCACTATACCCCAAAATTCAACCTTACTTGGTTCAATATCAATGACGGCATTGATTGGTCGTGTACCTATTAATGGTAACGTCACAGATCCTTACCCATTCAAAATAAAAATTGGTCAAGATAATTTGATTGCAAATGGAATCGAATTACCTGATGTTGAAGGTGCTATTGTATCAGGAACGGCAACGGGTGATTGGACGTTATCTTGCGTGAAAGGAAATGTGGAAAGTATCACTTTTGTATTCAGTGACGGACGTATTGCTAATGCTCAAAATACCAAAGATGGACAAAATAGTAAAGTTGGGATTGGTTGGTTATCAAATCCAAATGGTGTTCCGTGTATTTCGGGAGAGCGTAAAACTAATGCACCTGAATACTTAGCAAGTCAGTTTTTATTATCTGGTGCTGGTGCTGCAGCACAAGGTTTAGCACAAGGTCAAACAACAACTGTCGTTGACAATGGCTCGGTAATTGGAGCAGTAACGGGGAATCAGGGTAAATTTATTCTTGGCCAGGCACTGGGAGGAGGCTTACAAGAAACAGCAGATTGGTTTAGACAGCGTTATGGTCAAGCCTTTGATGCTGTCTATGTTCCACCAGGTCAAGCAGTTGTAGTGAATATCTCTCAAGAATTGAAGATTGACTATAACCCGAGCGGACGTAAGGTGAAATATCAACATTCTAGTGCTACTCGTCGCTTAGATTAAGGAGTTCAAAATGAAATTTAAAACATTAATGCTGCTATTGCCATTCACCCTTGCATTGACTGCGTGTTCAACCTCACAAGATAAACTTCTGCCTCTAGGTGATCTTTCTATGAAGGAAATTTGGGAGCAAGGTGGTAATGGTGGCCAATCATCCATTATGGAAGCTAGAAATGCATTGCAATTTGTTCGTCCCATCAATAGTGCATTTGCAAATGGAGCAGAAAATAAACATTACACTAGAACTGCTGCAAATGAAGCAACAAATTTGTTTCCTCGTTTGCCAAATCCTGACTTAGTAATGTATGTATTTCCACATCTTACCGATACATTAGAACCTGTTCCAGTCCCTGGATATACTACCGTATTTCCTTTTTATGGGCGAGTACAATATGCTCAACCTGGTGAGCGAACTCGAGATTATTAACAAGGAGGTAGTATGTTTGGACGATTATTCGGGAAGTCTAGAACAGCAATAAAAGAGCCTTTATCTGAAAGTGTCGTATTGTTGAATGAGAACAAGGCTATGGAGGAAAAATCTACTCCAATGTTCTTAAAACGACAAGGTAATTACACTCGTAAAGAACATTTATACCAGTATCAAGCTCAACCATCATTTGTTGACAGATTACCTTGGGTCGAGTTTTTAGATGATCATAAAGCCTTACTACTTGAAGATGGTCGTTCTGTTGGTGCAGTGTTTGAATTAGGCGTTATCGGGACAGAAGGTCGTTCCGCTGACTACTTAGCGAACGTCAGAACACAAGTTTGTAATGCTATTCAAGACAGTTTTGCTGAATTAGATAGCTCACCTTGGGTTGTGCAGTTTTATTGTCAAGATGATGAGATGTCTATGGAGTATGAAGATATTTTACGTAGTTATGTAAAACCCAATGCTCAAGGCTCAGAATTCACAGAACAGTGGCTCAGTATTATGAGCAAGCATTTAAAAGATGTATCTAAACCAGGTGGATTATTTGAAGATAAGGCAGTAACAGGGACACAATGGAGAGGTCAACAGCGTCGTACTCGAATGGTAGTTTACCGTTATGTTGAAAAACATATCGCTTTAGATCAAGCATTAGAAGATCTAAATGCAACCTGTGATAGTGTCACTAATTCTCTTTTAGGTGCAGGTATTCGCTCTAAACGATTAGATGGCAATACAATCCATCAGTGGCTTTTACGTTGGTTCAATCCCTCTCCCAGAGATTATGAAAACCCCGAGGAGTTCTATAAGACTTGCCATTATACAATTAAAGAAACAGGCAAACCCGATGATCTCTACTTAATGAATGATTTTTCTGAAACACTATTGGTTGATACACCCAAAACAGAGGGGAGTTATTGGTATTTTGATGACTGCCCGCACGAAGTCATCGTTGTTGATTCATTACGCCGAGCTCCCGAAGTTGGTCATCTTACAGGGGAAGTGAAACGTGGTGACAATGTTAATAGTTTATTTGATTTATTACCTGAGAATACTGTGATGGTATCCACTATTGTAGTCTATCCACAGGACTTACTTGAAACTCATATTCAAGGAATTAGTGATGGTGCTTTAGGGGAAAATACAGAATCCATCTATGCCAAAAAAGACTGTGAACGAGTCAAAGAATATTTGAAAGATAAACATAAGTTATATCGCTCCTCACTTGCCTTTTATGTGAGAGCTAAAACGCCTGATGAATTAAAAAGACGCTCTCGTCGTTTACGTACAACATTACAATCTACAGGGCTAATTGCGGTTAAAGAAGGAATGGAAATAGCTCCATTAAGTAGTTATATCCGTTGGTTGCCAATGTGTTTTAATCCTGCTGAAGATCGCAATAATCTTTATACAAAATTCAATTTTGTACAACATATTGCAAATTTATTACCTGTATTTGGACGTGCAACAGGTACTCGTCATCCTGGTATCACTTATTTTAATCGAGGTGGTGCCCCTTTAGATTTCGATCCTCTTAATAAAGATGATAGGGCTAAAAGTGGTCATTGCTTAATCCTTGGACCAACAGGAGCAGGTAAGTCTGCAACGCTGAATGGTAAAATTGCACAGCTAATGGCTATACATCGCCCAAGGCTATTCGTTATTGAAGCAGGGAATTCTTTTGGTTTAATGTCAGAATACGCTGAACGTTACGGTTTGACGGTTAATCGAATTACATTGAAACCTGGTGGAGGCGTGTCACTACCTTTATTTGCTGATTGTCATCGCCTAGTTGCAGATCCTGAGTTGTCTAAAACACAAAGTGAGTTATTAAAAGAAATTCAAAGTAACAATTTAGAAGAACCCCCTATCACAGAAAATGTAGATGAAGAGGAAGGTGATGATCAACGTGATATTCTTGGGGAAATGGAGATTGCCGCTCGCTTAATGATTACAGGTGGGGAAGTTAAGGAAGATGAAAAACTTACTCGTCCTGATAAGGCAATGATCCGTAAAGCGATTTTATTAGCCGCACAAAAGACATATGAAGCTGGCCGTACCACACTTACTCAGGATATTCGTGATGCATTCTATGATTTAAGTCGAGATGAATCATTACCAGAGGCTCGTCGTACTCGAGCTTATGAAATGGGTGAAGCCATCGGAATGTTTTGTTTGCCTGGTAGTTTTGAAGCTGAACTTTTTAACCGAGAGGGTGAAATTTGGCCAGATGCAGATATTACCCTTGTCGACTTAGCAACTTTAGCTCGAGAGGGATATGAAGCTCAGTTGGCTATTGCGTATATTTCATTAATCAACCATATCAATTCACTAGGTGAGAAGCACCAATTCTCGGGACGACCGATTGTGAATATTACCGATGAGGCTCACATTATTACAGTCAATGCAATGCTTGCTCGTTTCTTGACTAAGGCATGTAAGATGTGGCGTAAATTGGGTATTTGGTTATGGTTGGCTACCCAAAACTTGAAAGACTTCCCTGGTGATGCTTCGAAATTGCTTTCAATGCTTGAATGGTGGGAGTTGCTATGTCTTGAAAAAGATGAGGTTGAACAAGTCAGCCGATTTAAACAACTTACACCAGAGCAGATATTTTTAGTGACATCTGTCCGTAAAGAAAACCGTAAATATACTGAAGGCGTTGTGTTATCAAGCAAAATGGAAGCATTATTTAGAGTTGTGCCACCGAGTTTATATTTAGCATTAGCAATGACTGAGCCAGAGGAAAAAGCGGAGCGAGCAGCATTGATGAGAGAGTTTAATATCTCTGAGCTTGATGCTGCAATTAAAGTTGCTGCGAATATTGATCAAGCAAGAGGTATTGCAGCTTAAAAATGTTCTCTATGATCACTGTTGTAAAGCAAAAGAGGTATTAATGAAACAACATTCCTTATTTACGATTTCATCTTCATCTATCGAAGTGGATGAAATCCAAAAATATCTGTCATCGGTCTATAACGAGCCTATGCAGATGATTATTATGGCACTAAAGCAGAAATTAGGACAGGTACAATCCTTTCATTTGCATCCTTATCGGGTAAATCGAGTTAACTATCTTAAAGTACGTTTTGATGGGGAGCTAGGACAGTTTTACCTTACGATTGAACTTTCAGGATATACTGAATTCCCTGAAATTCCAGAAATACTTTCTCGATTACACATTAATTTGAGTGATGCAACCGATGCTTATTGGTTCGTTCAATATGTTAAACATAAATTATGCACGTCTGTTGTGGATAAGTCAGTGTGAAACTGTTGAATGAATTAGCTAGTGTATTGATTTTATTTATTATAGGTGGCTATTTTGAGTGGCGTTGAAAAAACGAACAGTAATGTGATAAAGGTATTATTATCCAGTATTAAAGTTATCACTATGTCAGTGTTATTTCTTTTGATCATATTCTTGTTTGCTTATATTGCATTGCAATATGGAGTAAAAATCGAAAGTTTAGTAAGTAGTGTTCGTACTCATTGGCTCATTTGGCTATTCATTCGCTTTGTTATTTATGGCTTAGGCGCTTTCTTATTGTTCCATATTTATCGACATACCAAAGGTAACATACCGTCTGAATATAAAAGATTGGTTAAGGCTACAATTATTAGTGTGTTAGTCATTGAATCAATTAACCTTGCACAATTACTGGGGGAATAATGGATATTTCATTGACCGTAGATACCTATTTTGAGTTTTTTCTCACGCTATCAGCTTGGGTTATCCATAATGAATTATGGGATTTATTGACGCACACAGGAGTCTTTGCATTACCATTCTTATTTAATATTGCTAGTTTGTTCCTCAAAGTTCGAGAAGAAGGTGATGATGAAGGTAATAAAGGGCGATTACTAGCGACAAGAATTGAGAACAGTATTTATCTCAGCTTATTAGTTATTATCTTCACTTGCTTACCTGTATTCAAAGTCTCTTATTCCACCTTGCAACTCAATACAGAGCGAATGAAAGAGTGTGGAGTATCTGTTTATAAACCTCAAGATACAACCATTGCGGGAATATCGTCAGAACTAAGCGGAAAAAATGCAGTATTACCCATTTGGTGGGCATTTACATATAGTTTAGGTAAAGGAATCACCCACGGTGCGATAGCGGCAATACCTTGTAAACCTGACTTACGTCAGATTCGTTTTGAAGTGCAAAATACTCAAATTACAAATCCTGTGTTACGAAGAGAAGTACAAGATTTTGTTGAGCAATGCTTTATTCCTGCAAGAGCCAAAGTAAAACGTCAGCAAATTGAACTTGATGAAGTACAGTCTAGGGATGTGGATTGGATTGGGTCTAATTTATTTCTAAATACTCCAGGATTCTATGATATTTATCGCTCAAAATTACCAAGAACACATTGGGCATATGATCCTCATCGAGACTCAGGATTACCAAATACAGGAAATGGAGGGTTTCCATCGTGTCGAGAATGGTGGGCAGACAGCAGTGTTGGGCTTAAATCTCGAGTACTAGAACAGGTTAATCCTGATACACTTACTAAAATCCAAAAGCTATGGAAGAGTAATGATGATTATACCGATTTAGTGGTACGTCGATTGGTAAGTCCTCAGAATATTTTAGTTTCTTCTGGACGTGTATATGGTGGGTATGGTTCTAGTAGTCAATTTTGGAGTAGCCCAGACTTATTAGATAATGTACCAGGATTTGTTACTTTTGGAGCCAGTGCTTTAGGGGCAACAGCAGGTGGTGCATTATTAGCTCCCGCATTTGATACGATAAAACAAGCGTTACCAATGGTACAAGGATTGATATTACTTGCAGTGGTCATCGGTATTCCATTAGTCACAATATTCAGTGGATACAGTGTGAAAGCGATTGTGACGCTTACTTTTGTTCAATTTTCATTTTTCTTCCTCTCATTCTGGTGGGAATTGGCTCGTTGGATTGATACTTGGATGTTGGAAACACTCTATAACAGTGAAACGCATTCAAAATTTAATTTTGCAGGCATAATGAATGATGCCGATGATGGTATTTTAAAGCTAGTTGTTGCTACAATGTTTCTTGTATTACCTACATTATGGTTTTTAATGCTGGGCTGGGCTGGGTTGAAGGCGGGGCAAGGATTGAGCAATATTATTGGAGATGGGGTTAAATCTGCTCAGAATGCTACTCAGAAAACAACAGATAAGGTTGTTAAGTAAAGAGCATTAGGGATGGCATAGTTAATAAATTATGCCATCTTAATCATCATAATCGACCCTGTCATCATCAAGTCTAATTCCACCACTGTAGTCTCCTAATCCTTGCCAGCCAGATGTATAACCATCTTCGTGCCGAGTGGAATTACGGCTTAAAAGTCTTGACGCCAGTTCAAAAGTTGCTTTGGAGACACAGGTCACCATAAATGTTTTAGCACACTTCCAAGATTCTTGAGCCGCCTCCTTATCGTAAAATTCATCTCCCCAAGTGTTATTACTTTCTTGAGTTTCTGCAAGAAGCTCACTATAACGATTTTTTAATTTAGTTAATCTATCCTTAATTGGCATATCTCACCTCATAAAGTATAATTTTAGTGATAGGCAATAACTAGAAGTAGTGATTACCTATCATAACCTAGGCTATTTACTTACACTTTTTATAGGACTCTAACTCAATTAACACATCTGTTTTATGATGTGCTGTATGAGCTCCAAACAGTTGCCCTTTCACTTCAACGCAACCAAGTGGAAGTTTTTCTTTTGTCCATACAATTTGTATTTTCTGTGCTCGTTCTACGGGGCTATAGGTTCCATCTGAATCAGCCCCTAACACAGTAGAAATAGGCTTGGTAAGTAGAAGCATAGGATAGCCATTTTCTTTTTGAATTGTACCTTGCAGCATTACTGGAGTATCGTATTCTACCTTACTGGGATTCATTGCAAATGATACTGTACTGAATGAACCCAGTAAAAATAGAGAAACTAGTAATTTTTTCATAGTGTATTCTCCTAATTAATATTAGTTGTTGTACCTTCTTTCCAACCCTCTTTTTTGGTTATTGCATCAACAATAATTGCTCGTTGATTGTCAGTTAGACTACTCATTTTTGTACTAGCAGGCAAGCCTAATTTATTTGTAACAAACGAAATATAAGCGGCGGTATTATTTTCGGATGGAGGTGCATATCTAGATATTGCTCCTTCAATAGTATTATTACGATAATACTTGCCTTCTTTCAATAAATTAACTATTGCTTGCTTACCTATTTCGGGAGTAGGGAATATAGCGAAGCCGCTAGGACCAACTCCAATAGCGCCATTAGCTTTTGCCCAATCGCTCATTCTGATATTGCCAGGGTTATTATTTCTCCAAGCTAAAGTACCGCCTTCTCTTTTAACAAGTTTACCATCTGAAGTTCGGTATATTGTAGCTCTTCCATCAGCATATGCGTCTTTAGATTGGAATTTTTGTAATGATGGAGATAGGTTTGTATTAGATATATTATTTCCAGCGGAATACTTGCCATTCAGATGTCCTAGACCACTAGATGAGTCGGGAATAGGTAAGTAAATATAAGTATCTTTGGCACTAAATCCACCGTGATTACTATTATCTAGAGCATCGCTACCTGCAAGCTCAGATAAATGCCCTAACCGTTTTCCATTATCAGAGGCATTACTATCTAGTGACTGTTGATGCTCATTGATTCTGTTGTTAATAATTGCTACAGCAGTATTTGTTGAAATAGCCTTTTGCAGATCCATTTCCATTCTAATTTGTTCAATCTCTTGATCAAGCCTTTTTAATGAAACTTCAAGATCTTTTTGAGCTTCTTCATTAGAGGCTACATTAGGCTCTTTCATTCCAACGAGAAGAACTCGACGTAGAACTAAGGCTTTTTCAAGCTCGTGGGAAATTGCCAATTCTTGTGCTAAACGAGCACCTAAAATTGCAACATCAGGAGATTCTCGTAACGATTCGATTAAACCTCGAGTTACTGCAATACTCGAGGTACTTAATGAATTTAGTTGTTCTGCGGTAATAGTATTAGCATTAAGGGTTTCTTCCAGTTTTTTCATTTTTTCAATGGTTCTAGCTTCTATCTCTGGAGCAAGTCCTGTACCTGGTTGTGATTTAGTCGGTGTTCCGCAATTATCACAGGTCCTTAATGTTTTATCGCCTAGGATTTTACGTCCATATTCTGCGGCATCTTCTGGTGATGTCCATTCTGTACATAAACGCCCATCACATTGGGATTGTGTTATAGCACTTTTCTCAGTGACTGAACGCCCAACAGACATATTAAATCCAGCACTAATAACATCTTTAAGAATCTCAATAGGTTTTTGTCCTTTACCACCACGTTTTTCACCACCTATCCAAGATATACCTTTCTCGCCTTGATCTTCTTCCATTTTCTTTTTGGCTTTTTTAGCATCAGGTTCATTTTCAGCTATATCTTTGTAATTTTCTAAACCTGCCATTTTTGCCCATTTACTATCCATTGCATAGTCAGCCAGCTTTTCAGACATTTCTTCACAGCTGGTTTTAAGTGAGTCAAAATCAAGTTTGGCTTGATACATACCATTAGATAGTAAATCGTATAATTGAGGATTAGCTCGCTGGATAATCATTGCTGGCAGGCTTGCTACAGCTCCCGTTGCTGATTGAATAACGTTGCTATAGAGATCTTTAAATCCCTCTGTAATTCCATTTAACTGGTTTTTTACCGTTGTTTTGATATCGAAATTACCGCAAGTTAAATTCGATTTCCAACCAAAGCCTAGAGCTAGTTCGTTTGGTCTTTTACGTGAAGGAGGAGGCATAATTGCTGAACCACCCCCGATTTGGTAGAACACTTTGTCAGAAAGGACGGTACCTTGAACGTAATCTGTATTAGCTTGGCTGTATGTACAAGCAAAACCAATTGTCAGACAAACTGTGAGCGTATGTAATTTTGTCTTTAATTTCATAGTATTCCTCGTTACTTTATATCTATTGAGTATGTGTGCTAATCCAATCAGTATTACCTAGAAAGACCTGGCCACGTTTTTTACAACAAGCGTAAGGTCTCCATAGTGCCCAGCTGTAATTTTCTGTAGTTGAGAGTTTGTCACTATAGGTACTAGATGTGCCTCCATCAGGGAAAATAGAACAACTATTTTCTGTTTTAGGACTTAACATTTGCCATCTATGTGTCTTTTTATCACCTTCCTCAACCTCTTTAGGATACCACTTACCATCACGACTATTTTTCTTTGTCAGTGGGTAGTAAATATGTAATTGACCATTACGACTGATAATATCAGCGATGCGTTGTGCTACGACTGCCGCTGCTTTATAGTCGTGAGTTTGAGTAACACTACCTGATCTTGGATAGATGTTTCCCCATAAGTCTCCATTTGCTTTAACCTCCCTCATTGTAGGAGTAGTTGATTCAGGATAAAACATTTCAGGCATACCGAGGTTCCAAGCAAAGAAATCTAAACTGCTCAGAAAATAAGGTACATATCCTGTTGTTTGACTTTCACAAGTGTATCCACTACTACCAATTGCTTGTAAAACAAATCCGCCTGGATGACCAATAGCCTCCCCATTTTTGAATGTATATTGTGTATACATCTTACTTGGTGTTTGATGTTGCCCTCCCATTGCTCCCTTATTTAGCTGTTGTACTTCTGTCCAGGGGCTATGATTATCGTGATTATATGTAGACACAACCACTTCGGGAATGAAGTGAGAAATTTTAGTCGAGGTTTTTACGCTACATTTCCAATAGGTACATTTGAGCCAAAAACACACGCCAACCGCTTGATAGTTCATACACGAGTTATCACCAATTGCACTAGCTATTGTTGCTCCATTTATCTCATTTCCGATGGCTTGCGTAGTACTAGGTGTGAGATATAGTGGGAGTGAACAACTTAATATAAGATAAGAATAAAAGTGATGAATCTTTTTAGAAAACATATCTACTCCGAAGCATTTTTATAAATCAGAATGGCTTTATTTATGTCAGTACTTCCATATACAACCATTGGCTCTCTACGACTATGCTGAAAGACTATCGCTGGTACTTTCATTACCCCTAGTTTCCATCCCTCAATAATTCCTATGTATGCTTGTTGTAAATCACCCTGAAATTTTTTACCTTGGGGGCTATGTAACCATTTTTTAGCTTGTTCAGCTGCTTTTTCAGGAACAGTACTAAATACATCACCTTGTCCTTCTTCAATATTTTCTACGGCATCCAAGTAATAAATATGATGAGCAAGAGTAGAATCTTGAATAGGGTAATTTTGTGTAGTGAATACGGTCACACTAACATCAGATGGTAATGAATCTGCCCAAATCATTGGCGAGAATAATGTTAGAGCGAGAATTTTTGTATAACGCATAAATCTCTCCTAATGAGAATTCTTCAGTGTTACCTTAAAAATTTGATGGGGAAAATGGTAGCGATAAATCTGTTTAAAATTTAGATAGTTTTTTATAGAATAAAACATCAAATCTCAAGGAGAATAAAATGAATGAACATTTAATACCAAAAGCGTGTTTTGCTCATCCAAATGCCTGTTTATGTACCCCTGAGGATTTTTTAAAGAAGGCAGGGAATGATTATAAAAATAAAGGTCTATTTCCTTATTGCCCAGAATGTGATGAAAAGCTGATATTAGTTAATCCATCAAATATTTTAAAATCAACATTCTATAAGCATTACGATTTAAATGTCTCTATTGATGGCGAATCCATAGAAATATGTAGCTTGAGAAGTAAAAAATCTGCACCTTAATTCATTGGTTGTTTAGTCCAACTTTTGGGGGGCAGATCACACCTAATAACCCTTTATCTATCACAAAGGAAAACTATTTAACTCTAGTTCAAAATTCATATTTCTATAGAAACCCTGAATTTAGTGCAAGACTCTACGAAAATATTGTGGGATAGGTGGGTATTCACCATTCTGATTACGATAATTCTTCGTACCATAAAAAGAGAGTATTTCTATATTACTTGGGGATTCATTCTCGTGTTCAACATAAATAGCATCGGGATTAAATAGCTCAAGCATTTTGTCTAATTCTGCTATTGCATTATTGATGTTATGACACTCTGCGTAGCCATATGGTGCAATGGAATTTGATACAGGTTCGTATGAAAGTCTAATACGCATCCAATACGAAAAGTTCTTTAACCATTGTTGTTCTGTTTGACCAATAATAAATTTGGGCGAATAAACTAAGCAGCTTACCCAACAATTTTTATTGGGGTGTTTTGCAATGTGAGCATAGTAATAACCTAAACTCGGTTGGTCAGCAAAAAGAAGGGCTAAAAATTCACAGTCTTTTACATAGGCATATAATGTATTAAACGGATACGTTTTTTTATTATTAATTTTTTCTACTAAGTTATCGACCATAAAGTAATTTAACGAATTGAAAATAACATTATGGTAGATATAAATTTAATAGATCACGATAGAAAACTCTCTAAAACATTTTTTGAGTTTTCTGTTGTTTTACTAATCATAATAGTGATAATTGACCTATCTTTAGCTATCGTGGATAGCAAAGTAGGTAGTCTGAGTCTATAAGACTACGCTTTACGGTGGTAAAGTGACTCAAACTCTCAAATGTTCCTCAGCGTTCTGAAAAGGACTCCGTGTATTCGGGAACGCATACTTTACATTTCTGATGACCTGTTCAGGGAAAAATTATTCCCTGTGGGTAATTTCTCCTTGAGCGTTTTTTTAACATCAATGGAGAACTCTTTATGAGCAATTCACGTACTCAAAATTTGGATTTATTTGATCCATTTGAATCTCAACCAAAATCTATCTTCAATAAATTGGGAAATAAACTCGGCGGTATTGCGGTTTCGACAAAAAAATTCGCAACGAAAAAATACCTAGAGATGACCCAAGGTATCAATCAACGTATTGCAGAAGAAGATGAGCAACTTCAAGCTGAAATATTTTCTCACCTTGAAGCACAAGCGGAAGAATTTGAACAAGAACTTAGTCAACGTCAAAAACGTTGGTTTTGGATTTCGTTTATTCTCATACTGATATCGTTTTGTATCGGTGCAATGGGAGTATTCTTCCTTTTAACATAATAATTATTAACCCATTGGGGAAATGTTTTTCCCGATGGGGTGGCATTTCCCCTTTTTATTTAAAGGAATGAAAAATGCCAAAAAAAATTAACATTTTATTCTCCGCTATTGGAGATGTTCTTCCGAAGAACTGGAAAGAAAGACCTGATTGTTTATCTGAATTAACAGAGAGTGCATTAAATGCTTGGAAAAATCGTGAACCGCTTGAAAAAACGGTAAGGTTTTTGCATAAAATGCCAAAACAGAACGGTTTACATTTTCGATTCTTTACAGTCACCGAGCAGGAAAATGGCTCATTATTAGTTTCTAGAGGAGGTAATAATGGGTAAATATAAAGTGCTATCACGTATTGGTGATGACTTACGGCAAGGGGGATCACTGGTTGGTGCAGGTGTGACTGGTATGATTATTTTATCTGACGATGTCTCGGCATCTGAGGGTGGGGTCATTATTGCAATAGGTCTATTTATGTGGATAATGGGACATCTATGTATCTATGCTGCAGAAAAGATTGAGTGTATTAACCAGTAATACATCTAGAAGAACATAACATAGGAGAGGAGAAAAACTTATGACACCAGTACAGTTTGTTATTGCTGTATTAGGCTCATTAGCTTTAGTTGCAGGGATCTTTGTCGGTCTTGTCTATTGGGCAAACTGGGACATTATCACTAGGGACTGGAAAAAAGAGACTAAAAGATAACTAACCATTCATTTTTACACTAAAAACCTAATCAATCTGATTATTTGATTAGGTTTTTCATCATCCCACGGGGAAACATTTCCTCGTGGACGTGTTTCCCCATTTTTATTTGGAGAAACACAATGAAAATTTTAACCGCTTATTTCAACTCTCAATTAGTTAATGCGGGCTTGCCTGATAACCTTGAGATCAATTGGTCTCTGAGTTATTGTCAAGGCGATGGCGTAGCATTTTATGGTACGTTGTATTCTAGCTATTGGAATGATTTATTTAAAAAAATCTACCCAGGGCAAAAACGTAAACAACGTATGTTTGAGAGACTATTGAAATCTATTTTAGATTGGGAAAATTATTACCATAAGATTGTAATCTATCGCAATCAATTTGGATATCGTTACGCCCATTTCAACACGATGGAGATTGATGCCCCACAAGCTGAAAATCTCAGTTTCTTTTATGATGTAGAGGCTAAAAAAGAATGGTATTTTTCTGCAGATAATGTGTATAAATACCAAGCTCTATGGAATGATTTTATCACTGATTTAGAAGAATATATTCGAGACTTATCTAAACGCTTAGAAAGTGAGGGATATCGAATTATTGAGGCTACGCCTTATGAATCAGAGGTGGCTTATAAATTTGAAACGAAGAATTATCGAATCGAATTAATAACTGACCCACTTCCATTTTACGATCATCATTTTGAAACCTATATGTACGATTGTGATTTTGAAAATATTGAAACCCTTTGTAGCGAAGCCTTAAAAGGACAAGCTCGTTTCGTCAATGTCTATGCTCAGGTATTGGATAAAAAAACAGGTATTGCTCTAGGCGAAGATTATTTGGGTTCATTAACCTATGATCCCAAGGATAAATCCCTAGGAGGCTATCGCCAAATTCTTATTCGAGAAGCTATTAAAGCAGCGAGAGCAGACGATGGTTTAATTAGTCGTCAAGCACAATTGATGAAGAAAACTCAAAATTCACAAACTTATACAAGCAATTGACTGGTTGCTAGGCAACAGTTTGTACCCCCATAGGGAATACCATCCCTAATGGGGAATGCGTGTTCCCTTTTTCTTTGGAGAACACGTTATGAATAATCAAACTACACAACAAAATACTAAATTTGATCTATACCAAAACATAACCGATAGAATCGTTATGGCTCTTGAGGCAGGAACTGCACCTTGGTTAAAACCGTGGTCGAATACAGAGAGTAAATTAACTTTACCTCGTAATGCGATTTCTAACCGTTATTATAATGGTGTAAATGTGCTATTACTGTGGCTTGCTGCGGCTGAAAATGGATATCGTCAATCTAAATGGATTACGATGAAAGCGGCAAACGATCTAGGGGCTCGTATTCGCAAAGGTGAGAAAGCTACACTAGTAGTTAATTACAATCCTGTTGAGAAAGAAAAACTCGATGAAGATGGTAATGTTGTCTTAGATGATCAGGGCAATCCAGAAATGGTGCGTTTTTCATTTATCAAAAACCATTATCTCTTCAATATTGAACAGTGTGAAAATTTACCTGCTCAGTATTATGATGTAATTGACGAAACACAATCTCAGCCTGAACAGCAATATCAAAAATTTGCAGAGATTAGACAAATTGTTGAAGGTATTAATTTAACCGTTGAGGTGAAACCGAGCAATAAAGCGTTTTATCATCCCAAAGTAGATACTGTAGTGATGCCTGAGATGAAACAATTCAACTCAGAAGAGGGATTTTACAGTGTCCTTTTACACGAGATGACCCATTCGACAGGGCATAAAGATCGTCTCAATCGAGAAGGCATTACTTCAGGTAAAGCCAAATTCGGTAACGATATTTATGCATTTGAAGAACTTGTTGCTGAAATGGGCGGTGCATTTTTGTGTGCTTATCTTGGCTTTGATACAGTACCACAAAATGCAAGTTATATTGAAAGCTGGATTAAGGTATTAAAAGAGGATAAACGAGCGATATTCCGTGCGTCGGGAAAAGCTCGTGAAGCGTGTGATTATATGTTGGATACACTTAAAGTGATGCAACAATATGAACGCCTTAATGCAGCATAACTAATCATTGCCGAAAGGCATTTCCTAGGGGATACCTATTCCCCTAGGGCATAGTGTATCTCCCTCATTTTGGAGAATACTATGAATACTATACCTCGCAGACATAATAATTGGCTTATTATCGGTAGAGATAATAATGGGAAACGACATAAAGAGCGTTTTTTATTCTATTCTCGTCGTGATGCCATTCGATTGTTTCGGGAAAAACACAGTTGTGTTGGTAAACACGGAGCAATTGAAACTGTGATTCCACAATTTGGCTGGTATTAATCAGTCTTCCCATAGGGATATTCAATCCCTATGGGCATTGTGTATCCCTTTTATTCACTTAAATGGAGAACACAATGTTTAACTTAAACTTGTTTAAACGACCCATTGAGCTTTCAACACTTGAATCTTGGTCTAAATTCTGTGATGATGTCGGTAAAGTTGCATTTATTGCAATTCCACCGATGATTTACAGTAATTACGCACTTAGTATCAAAGTTGGGAATATTATCGCTTTATTGGTGATAACCTATGGCTTCTTACTAGCAGCTAGAAAAATCCGTCAATTTATTGATAAGGAGAAAACAAAATGGGATTAACAATAGGTCTTTGGTTTATTGCTTTTGTCGGTGTTGCACTTGTTATTTGGGCTAATAGCTTATTAAAAGAGCAAGAAGAGCGCCATAAAGCATTGAAAGAATCGAAAAAATAGCACCTTTTAAACTCAATGCGGCACATTAGTGTCGCATTATCTTTTAACCCTTGGGGTACATTTACCCTATGGGCGTAATGTATCCCTTTTATTCAGGAGTACATTATGCCAAATTGGTGTCAAAATAAACTAGAAATCATTTGTGATTTAAAACAAGCTGAATTAATCAAGCCTAAACTATTTGAACCATCGAAAACAGGAGAATTAACCCTAAACTTTGATTTACTTGTAGCAATGCCAAAATCGCTTTGGATTGAATCAAGTAGTGTTGGTGACAGAGCTATGGAGCTTTTGAGCCTGTCTCAAAGTAAAAAGATCACTCGAGCCTTACTCAAAAGGTTCATACGGTCGAATTCTGAACTTAATCGGATTTATACAAAAGCAAAACACCATAAGTGGAGGGTCAGCAATTTTATCCATTGGCTATCAAAACGCCCAGATGAACAGGAAAATTTATATCTAAATTTAGCAATAGGGCGACAATATCTTACCAATTTGTCCCAGTATGGACATAAAGATTGGTATGATTGGTCTATAGCTAATTGGGGATGTAAATGGAATGTTTGCTCTGAAAATTGTGAAGTATGCTTGAATGAAGATGGAACTATAGATTGTTGGTTTGATAGTCCTTGGGGACCTCCTGATGCTTGGTTTAGGGTTCTATGCGAAGCCTTCCCACAAATAGAGTTTAAACTCTCATTTTTTGAGTCTGGGATGTGGTTTGCTGGTGAATATATCGCTAACCAAGATGGTTCATTTAGTGAACTCTATGTGGAAGATTGGGATATTAAAGCATTTGCTAAAGATGTTTTTTATGAGAAATTCGATGAGGATGACTTAGATGAAACAGACTAATTTAATGAAAAAGCAATAACTTTTCAGCTAAAAACTAAACTCATTATAGGTTAATCCTATTTCACCCTAGGGGTAATTCCCTAGGGGGATTACTCCATTTATATGTTAGGAGTAATCCAATGGAAAATTTTGAAAAACAGTTTATCGGCTTGTTTCAACGGATAGCACCACATTATCGACGTTCAGAAGTGTTCTATGACTTTATTACACTATCAGCACTCGATATGTACCTGGTAACCTACCGAGAACACGCAGCTCCAGCTTTACGAGAAAGATTTTCTCATTCTAAAGCGAGATATTCAGAGGCTGAGTTCATTCAGTTGGTTGAATTGCTATCAATAACCGTTAATGCCTTGACACAAAAACGCTATGATTTCCTTGGCTCAGTATTTATGAGCCTAGATCTTGGAGATGGCTATAAGGGGCAGTATTTTACACCGTCCCATATAGCAGATTTGATGGCAAAAGTTACTCTACAGGGATGCGAAAACATTATTGCTAAACAAGGATTTATTACCTTGTATGAGCCTACGTGCGGCTCTGGAGTAATGGTTATCGGGTGTATTAATGCAATGTTTGAGGCTAAAATCAACCCTCAGCAATGCCTTTGGGCACAATGTCAAGATATTGATTTTACTGCTGCGATGATGTGTTATATTCAGCTCTCACTACTGCATATTCCTGCAAGTGTTGTTGTTGGAGATACACTATTAAATGAAACAAAAATTCAGATGTATACATTGGCTCATTTAATAGGTAATTGGGAGCATAAACTGGAGCAGAAAAAGAATACAGAAATGCGTTCTCAATCTGAAACAGATATAATAGATGTAATTTTAGAGAATATGACATCGGAACAAATCAATCATAGTAATGGAGTTGAATTTATAAAAGAACAGGATGCTGAAAAGCAAGAGACGGTTCAAATACTTGAAATTGATGACGATGATGTTATTTTTTATTAACTATACAGAAAGCGGTCGGAGTGCCGCTTTTTTACAGTTGATAAAGTTAAATATAATGAAGCAATAACTGCTATTAAATTTGTTATCAGGTTCATTATTTCATAAACTTCAATATAGCTATTATTACTAAATACTACTTCTCCTTTGTTGCTAGGTAAAGGGTATTCGTCATTACTTATGGGAGCAATCATATCAATTCTTACTGTTAATCGTGTTCGGCTCATAGTCTATCCCTATTCTTCTTTTTATAACCTGTAAGTTTGAATTAAATTGTTCAATAAGAAATTCATTGTTAATTGAGTGATGTTCAATTATTGAACGAGTAAACTCATCACTTTTATTAAAATATGACAATAGTAGATACTTATTTATTCTATTCTTTTTTTTACTTCCTTGTCTATTTAAATTACTTTCTTTTCTAAAAGGATGTATGAAAAATTTAAGAACAGAAATAATAAAGAAAAGAAAAAAACAAATATAACACATCGACAATATCAATAATTGGTTAATTTTAAAAGTTGAATAATAAAAAACCAAAAACAGTATAGGGAAATACATTAAATTGGTTAAATATATTTGAATATAACCAAAACTGAAATAATTTGGTTTTTTTTGTGTTATTTGTTTTATTTCATCTTCCAATCTAAGCAATTTACTTAATTGTTCCTGGTTTATTTCGAGTTTACTCATATTTAATGGCATAAATACCTACTTATATTCAATATAGTTTATAGCTAGAAAATAGTTACTTTGTAAAACAGAATCCCCGTTATCCGTATAATTATTGAAAATATAAAAATGACGGTTAGCTATGACGGTGTGCCACGAACCAGACGCATATTCTTCCCACGTTAGTCTTTTTTCATTTCATTCACCTATATCAAAGCTTAACTATTATTAGATATTAGATTCTTTAGTTGCTCTAACTTTTCTTCTAAATACCTATCAGGATAGTTCATTGGAAAGCTAATCATTATTTGCGTACATTTTTCTGACTTAATTTTTTCAATCAAATCATCATTAAGTTGATTAAGGAAAAAAATTTCATTCAGAAATACATTTTTATCTACACACTCTGGCGTAAAATCTATCTCACAGCTTTCATATTGGATTGTGTTTTTTCCCTCTCCATTTTGAAATAAAGATTGAACACCAAAGTCTTTGGTCGCATATTTTGTTGCTAGTTCAATGATTTTTTGTTGTTCTGAATTATCTGTAATTTCAATCCCAACAAAACTATCATCAGAATATGGGGAATGACCATATTCTCCTCGTCGAAGTTCAAATTGTATTGCTTGGTTAGAGTTTAAAAGGATTCTAATTCTATTATTCTCTAGTAATGAAAGACCGATTTTTTCAGATTTACCCGCTTTTAATGTAACAGAGATTGCACCATCGACACTTTTAGTAACTGCTTTATCTAATAGTTTGTTCATAAAATACTCCTATTCAAAAGTTAATGCTATTACTCTGATTTTTTTAATTCAGCAAGCTCTTTTTCATATTTTGAAAGTACATCATTCAGAATTTCTTGTGAGCTGGCTTTTGTTACTCCATTCTTAATTTTCTGTATCTCAAGCTCTAAGAATGCTATACGAGTTCTTTTCTTTGCGATATGAAATTCATCTAAAAAAGTTTGTTTACTCATAATTTACCCTTATTCAAAAGTTAAAGTTTATTTATCAGCAATATATATTACATACGCAAATGCAACTAATAGTATATAGCTGATAACAAGGAATGAAATGATAAACGTAAAAAATACAGGTATTTCATCAAGGGAATTTAGAAGTGCCATTGTGTCTAGTGAAAAAATAATTTTGGTTAATGTAAACCCACCTATTCCACCGATTAAAACGGAAAATAATACGGCTATATTTTTAATGTGATTAGGCATTTCCATTTTTACTCCTATTCAAAAGTTAATACTTTTGGTTATCTTTAAACTTTTTCCACACACGCTGAACCGTACTTTCGCTAACATTCAAAGCCTTTGCTGTTTTAGTTATTGAAATACCATTCTTACGATGCTGGATAATCGACTTATGCACTTCTACATTTGGCTGCCGACCACGATATCGCCCTTGCTGTTTAGCTAATTCAATTCCTTGGTGCTGCCTTATTCTTCTTTTGCGATAGTCATCGTGTGCAATACTAACTGCTAACTTAAAAAACATATTTTGCATTGCTATGAATAAATCTGACATAAGAAAGCCAGGGTCAAAATTCTCCGATGAGTGACCTAAATCCTTTGATATTGTTTCAAAATCAAATACCTCTGGCACTTGTATTTTTGCCCCTTTAGATCTAATAGCATCAATAAGCTCCAATGCTTTCTTCGGCTCCAACCTTGTTAGTCTGTCAATACTTTCTGCAACAACAATATCGTTTGGCTGTAAATCACCAATCAATCTATACAATTCGGGTCGTTGCTCCCATTCAGTCACACCAGAAATTTTTTCTCTATAAACAGCTGCAACATAAAATCCCTTAGTTCGAGTATCCTCGATAAGTTTTTCCTGTCGCTGTAAATCTTGCTGATCCGTAGAGACTCTCATATAAATTCTTGCTGTCAGCATTTACTACCTTCATTTAACTCTGTGAATTGTGCCACTGGCATTTAAGTCTATATTCTTTCTATATGCCCCTAGCATTTAGTACTTATCTGATAGGGTTATTTATCTATACCCTAATGACAGTACCTATTCTGCAACACTTCATATGCATTCAGAAGAATTAAGTCTTTAGGAAATATTTATAGTTTTTAGTTGAAGCAAATAGTGAATTTAAAAACACTGAAGCAAATTTCTAATGGCTGTAAAAAAATGATTCGAAAAATCCTACGTATATTTTCTGTAATGTTATGGGCAGATTTTATATTGGCTGAAGCAAATATGTCGCCGTTATGCCACGCAGATCCGATGTATTCTGAATATAACTATGGTGGTATTTGGGAGCGTGATGAAGATGGTAAGTTGGTTTGTAACTTTTGGCAATTTCTACCAGATGGGGAAAATGAGCGTCCAACTACAATAATCGGGTCAGAAGAAAGCGAAGAAAGTGATTTTTACATTACGCCCGAAAACAATGATGCGGATGAAGTCATTGAATATTATGATTATGGTGACTCAGATTTATCCGATGAATAAAACTGGAAGCTCATAAAGGGAAAAGGCTTTATAAGGGGAGAAGGGGCAAGGGTAAACCGCTCCGCAGGGGCGGAGCGGCCCTACCCGAAATGGTCTTATAAAAGGGCTAAAGGGCTAAGGGCTAAATGTTAAATGCAAATTTCATTTGTTTTTGCTCTTGTCTAGATATGCCGATTTCTGTTGCAATATTTTCCCAATTTGAAACTGTTTTGAGTACTTCATCATAAATTGTTGTTGCTTGAGCTGGCGTTAATTGGAAAAACTCTGCAACATCAAAAGCTAAGCGATAGTCCAACCTATTATCTCGGTCAGTGATATTTAGATGTAATCCTTGAGATGAGCGTGTAGGATTTAAATCATAAGCAGGCGATAAAATCCATCCCTTAGAGCTACTATCAGAGTTGTAAATGAAACCGTGATTACGTAGATGGTCATCTGTATTGGATATAGCTATATTAAATATGATCCGTTTCCATAATTGTGCAAGATCATTGCGAACCTGAGTCCCATTTTTCGTTAGAAACTCCGCAATTTCGAGATAACTTGCTTCGTAAGCTCCATCATAATATCCGAGTTGAGTCAGTGCTGAAGTGAAATGTTTACGTCTATTATTTGTTCTATCGAATCGTTGAGTAAGAAAAGTATGGTGATGGTTGTTAAACTTCTCTACTCTACAATAAGACATTTCAATTCCAGATTGAATCGCCAGTCGATATGCCAAATATTCCCATAATGCTATATCATAATCATCATATCGACTAGGAAACTTGGCAATCCATAACTGATTATGCTCATCAACAACTGACGCTTTAGGTCTAGCCCCACCTAGCGAAGAACCTGGTGAAATTAGCATATAAAGCCACTTTAAATAATCAGGATCATCTATATTGTTATTTTCCACTTGATTTGCTGCAAATTCCAATTCTCTTAAAGAGGATATTGGGGGGGAGGCAAGGCGATCGTTATTATCTAAAAACGCTCCGTCTAGGTCAGTTTTAAATCTTAATGCCCCCATCCTATTCATATCGTGTACGCCAAGTAAATAGTCACTTTCGGTAAGTAGTTTGGGTTTACGATCTTCCTGATTTGCTAATGCAGCCTCCCTTCTTTTCATTAGTAACCGCCCCCATCTATCAGGGCAAGAATCTAGAAAAATATGAAAATTTTGATCGTTGGAACTATATTGCTCTCCACTGTACAAATGCAAATTGGGGTCAATTTGTTGTACAAATGGGGAGATTAACCAATCACGATCGTAACTAAAGCGAAAGTTTTCTTTCCCTCTAACGATATCAGAAGACAATATACCGACAAGCTCAGGTTTTAAAAGAGTATCCCAGTCGGCAAATACATAAATTTGCTTACTCATTATCGTTTCCTTAATAGTTCAATATCCTGCAATTTACGCCCAAGCTCATCGTCTATAGCTACATTCCTAAAATCCTGTTCTAATCCTAATACACCAAGCACCATTGAATAATATCCAATAGAAACATTAGGATCGCCATTCATAATTTTACGAATCGTCATACGGCTAAGCCCTGTTCTTTGGGATAGCAATACTTGAGTGAATTTCCGTCTTTTTGATGCTAGCCTGATATTCTCACCAAACTGCGATAACGGCTCTTGATATTTAGGGAAGAGTTTCGGTGATTTTGATTTACTGACCATTATAATTGCCATTTATCTATTTTTTGTAAATTATAATGTTCATTTTTTGTGGATGCAATTACAATTAGAGCTTATTGTACCCTTTGGCTTCTAAATTACGCTTTTGAGAGATAAATAGTTGTATATTTGTAATGTTCAAAATAAATTCTCTTGATACTAAACTTATCCTATTATAGGATAACCAACGACTTAGAGGATGTGAAGAAGAGAAACATTAGTAGGCTCAGACCCCTCTTTGCATAAGACTAAAACCCCAGCATTATGTTGGGGTTTACTTTTCAATCTGACAGGGTAAATGTCTCCTCGGTCATAAAACAAAGCAGAGGCCCGTAAGAGCTTACCAAGACCAGCTTATAATGAGCAATATTGGTATGTTAGGCAGCGGCTAACACAGTGGGAAACTTCGGTTTCCCATCACTTTTTTAAACTCTTCCAATTCAAATTTACTTTCCTGTTCCCAAAATTTCTGCATATTGTTCTAATACAATAAAAACCCCAAGTGTAATAAACGATGCTACAAAAATTTTTACGTACCTTCAGAACAACAAAACATCAAAACCAGCAAGTTTTCACACCTGTTTCAGTAGAGGATGGCTACCATCGCCCTAAAACTGGCTCAGAATTACTTGATACACCACTACGCCAACAATATCTCTCCACGATTTGGCAGAATGTCTCAATGACACCAGAGATGTTCAATACGCTTTATCGTAAGCCTATTGAAAAATATGCAGAAATGGTGCAACTATTACCCGCATCAGAATCTCACCATCATTCTCATATAGGTGGAATGCTCGATCACGGTCTAGAAGTCATATCTATCGCTGCAAAATTAAGACAAAGTTATATTCTGCCTCAGAATGCGATTCCCGAAGAACAATCTAAGCAACGAGATGTATGGACTGCAGTCGTTATTTATGCAGCACTACTACACGATATTGGCAAATGTGCTGTTGATATTGAAGTTTTTTTAAGAGATGGAAGCAGATGGTTTCCCTGGCAAGGAATACCAACGCAGCCATATAATTTTCGTTATATAAAAGGTAGAAATTATGATTTACATCCTGCGTTAGGTGGTTTTTTTGCCAACTTACTTATCCCTAAATCAGCATTTGATTGGATTGCCCCGTTTCCTAAGGCTTTCTCCGATCTAATGTATTTTGTTGCTGGTCATACTGATAAAGCAGGGATTCTTTCTGAAATTATACAAAAAGCAGATCAAATTAGTGTTACGATGGCTTTAGGCGGTGATCCTAATAAGCTAGCAGAAAAACCTCAAATGTCTTTCGCCAAACAATTATTAATTGCTTTACGCCAGGTTATTGAGAACTACAAATTCAATGCCCAACAAGGAGGATGTGATGGTTGGCTGACGAATGATGGACTATGGGTAATGAGTAAAAGTACTGCTGATAATATTCGAGCTATTTTGATAAAACAAGGTATTGCAGTGCCTAGTCAAAATGGGAAGTTGTTTGACGAGCTACAAACACATAAGTTAATTGATATTACCTCTGATGGAAAAGCGATTTGGAGCTGTAAAGTGACCTCTAGCCAAGGTTGGACACACGATAAGCCTTTTTCATTGTTGCGAATACCTGCCCATATTGTTTGGGAAAGTATTGATGATCGTCCAGTGCTATTTGAAGGTAGAGTTGAATTTAATAGTAACGTTGACTCACAAGGGGTTAATGAGCCACTTCATATGGATATAACATTCTCGTCTTTAACAACACAAAATAATAGTGAGGTTGCCCCAAATATTAATCAATCAGTTTCAATTACGGAAGATATTCCACAAGCCGAATCCACTGGGGCAGATTTTGAATTGCCCATAGTAGAAAATTTAGAGATGTTGAGTGGAATAGCGATTAAACATCCATCACAACCAGTAGAAAATATCAATACAGATACATCCTTAGAATTTGTCCTAGATATGTTCCCTGTGTCAGGTGTTGAAAGTATAAATACTGAGCCAGTAAGGCAGACCTCAGTAATAACTGAGTCAGCTATTAATAATGAGACTGTAGCAGAGCAACAGAAGCCCAAAAAAGAATTAAAATCAGAGAATAGCTCAAAGAAAACTAAAGTAACAAAAACCAAAACACCTAAAACAAACACAGATATAGACATATCGAATGAGCAATATGATATTAGCCCAGAGTTAGATCCATTAAAATTCATTGATTGGATTAAGGCTGGAATTATTTCAGGTAGCCTTTTTGTGAACCGTCCAAATGCAGTAATACATAAGGTAGAGGATCATCTATTTCTTGTTACGCCAAGTATATTTAAGATATATTTGAGAGATGTAGTGAAGCGCACTGATACGGCATCGTGGGAGTTACTACAGAAGCGTTTCCAAACTCTAGGCATACACCGCAGACAGCACCTTGAAGGGGATAGCCGAAATATTTGGAAATGTTCAGTGATTGGACCTAATAAGAAATCAGAATTAAGTGGTTTTTTGATTCAGGATCCTAAATTACTTATTGGGGACAAGCTATTTTTAAACAACCAATGGTTGACATTACAAGGAGAATTGAAATGACTTTTGACCAATTTCTAGAAGTGTTTTTTAAAATATAAGAACTTGCGACCTAATACCGTGAGAAGCTATAAAAATGTAGTTGCTCAATTATTGAATCAATATCCAAATTTAAAACCGCAAGAAATTACAGATGAACATATCATTGAGTGGCGAAATATTATGCTTCAGAAAGCAAAACCTATTAGTTGGAATAATTATGCTCGTCACCTGAGAAGTATCTATAATTTTGGCATTGAAAATGAACTATTGATATTTAGAAAGAATCCTTTCAAAGTCTTTTTTGTGAGAGAGGGTAAAGAGAAAAAGAAAACGTATACTGATGCAGAATTAGAAGTTATAGACGGTCTATTTGATAATGAGTACTGGCTTGATCGGTATCTCTCCCCTAGGTGGTTTATAGCTGCAATAATTAAAGTATTTCGATATACAGGTATGCGTCAAAGTCAGCTAGTAAATTTAAAAATTCAAGACATTGACTTATCTAGACGAGTTATCTGTATTTCCGCAACAACAAATAAAAATCACAATTATCACGAAATTCCTATATCCACTCATTTATATCCTTTTTTGGAAAAAATGGTTTATGAAATGAAAATACGTAAGCGGGTTGGCACAGATCAGTTATTTAATCTAAATGTTGTTTCTCGTAGAACATTAAACCGTAAACGAAATATGTCAGTTCATCAATTAGAAAACATCTTCAGGCATATCTCAAAGATAGTAGGGTTTCGTGTTTCATCTCACCGTTTTCGACATACCATAGCTACTAAATTAATGAAGAATCCTGATAATTTATATATAACAAAGCAATTATTAGGTCATTCTGATCTCAAAGTAACGCTAAGCTATATTGAATATCATAGTGATATGCTTAGATCTTGCGTAGATAAATTATAGATGGTTATAGCAAAATGTAGGAGATTAAATGGGAGTTAGCCTTCTACATTTTTTCGATATACCTATTAGATCAAACCTCTAGAGCGATGTCTAGAGGTTTGTCAGCGGTCTGAGATGCCTTTAGGCATCTTTTCTTCAGCACTTTTGGTAGCTTACACCTAATTAAGTAGCACTTATGGCAGCTTACGCCCTTGGATGTAATATATCTATTTCTTAGTACTATTTCAAGAGATATAAAGAAATATCTTTTATTTATCTTTAACAATACAAATATTGTAACAACAACACCTAATTAAATTGAGATAATATTCACATAACGAAAATTTTCTAGTCTTCTAGGCTTTACACGAAGTTTTTTCTGAGTAGAATGGATCCTGTTTAGAGTGAAAAATACTCTGAACACGATCCCTTTTTTTAATATAGCCTGGTATCTTGGACGGATGATTCAAAATCCGCCGCCCTTAAAAGCGTGTCGGTTCGAGTCCGACCACTGGCACCAACTTAATATTCTAATTACTTTCCATTTGTATATAATTTTATATTGGTATAATGGACAAAATAGCGGAACATTTATCCATTATACGTTACATAGATAATATACTTACTTTTATATGTATTTATCCTTGATAAAAATAAACCGCTTGATATGGTTGTAATGCCAATTTATCCGATGTTTTATCTATTACTTCAGAATAGTTATTTAGTAACGTAGTTACAGACTGATTTTGCCATTCTGTTGGTAATTCAATTTGTTGGCTTTGTTTAGCTAAATTGGCGACAACCAATAGTTTTTCTGTTGCTGTTTGGCGTTGATAAACCCAAATACTTGGATGCTCAGGTAGATAATCGTGATAATTACCGTCTGTAAATATTGCCAACTGTTTACGCAATGCAATTAAAGTTTGGTAGGTATAAAATACCGAATTCTTATCTGCAATGGCTTGTTCTACATTGATTTGCGGATAGTTTTTAGCAACATCAATCCAAGGTGTTCCCGCACTAAAGCCCGCATTTAATGAACTATCCCACTGTACTGGCGTTCTGGAATTATCCCTTGATTTCTGCCCAAGTATTTGCAAAATCTTGCTCGGTTCATACCGCTTGTCTAATAACGCTTGGTAAGCATTTAGGCTTTCGACATCTCGATATGCTTCAATGGTGGGGAAATTCGGGTTAGTCATTCCAATTTCTTCGCCTTGATAAATATACGGTGTACCTTGCATTCCGTGTAACAACATTGCTAACATTTTTGCCGAGATTGTGCGATATTCGCCTTCATCACCAAAACGAGAAACAATTCTAGGTTGGTCGTGGTTGCACCAAAATAACGCATTCCACGCTCGGTTGTGCATTCCATTTTGCCAGTAATTGAAGATAGACTTTAGCTCGACATAATCAGGTTGAGCATAAGTCCATTTTTCACCATTCGGATAATCCACTTTTAAGTGATGGAAATTGAAGGTCATTGAAAGCTCTGTGCCTGCTAAATTTGCATATTGCTGACAATGGCTTAATTGTGTCGATGACATTTCACCGACAGTCATTAACCCAAAAGGTGTTAATGCTTTTTGATTAAGCTCTTGTAAATACTGATGAATTTTAGGGCCGTCCGTATAAAAACGGCGACCATCACCAATCTCATCATTTTCGAAATGCTCAGGTTTAGAGATTAAATTCACCACATCTAAACGTAAGCCATCAATGCCTTTTTCCGCCCAAAATTGACAGATTGAGAATAATTCTGCACGCAATTTAGGGTTTTCCCAGTTTAAATCTGCTTGTTCAGGGGCGAATAAATGCAAGTAGTATTTCTGTGCTTTGTCCGACCATTTCCACGCCGAACCGCCAAATTTTGATTGCCAGTTAGTCGGCTCTTCTCGCCAAATGTAATAGTTGTGATACTCGCTACTTGGATCTTCCCCTTCCACAAACCATTGATGAAAAGTAGAACTGTGGTTGAACACCATATCCATCACAATTTTAATATTGCGTTTGTGAGCCTCAGCAATCAGTTGCTCAAAATCTGCCATTGTGCCGTAGCTTGGATCAATATTGCGATAATCGGCAATATCGTAGCCATTATCAATTTGTGGTGAAACGTACATTGGTGTAATCCAGATGCCATCTACACCTAATGTTTGCAGATAATCAAGGCGTTTAATAATGCCTTGAATATCACCCGTCCCTGAGCCTGTGGTATCTTGGAATGATTTTGGGTAGATTTGATAAATGACCCCGTTTTTCCACCAGTTATTATCGTTCATTTTATTTCCTTAATTTTAAGAGCAACCAGATTTGCAAATTTCTACTCAAATCTAACCGCTTGCATTCTCCGCATTCGTCAGCGTGCGGATTACTTTGCACTGCTCTATCTGTTGCCTTTGACAGCCTGTTAATACTTGCAGGCTCTGCTTAATTTCTATCAGTTGTTGAATTTTTTGCTCGACCAACGCCAAATGCTGTTCAACTAAGTCATCTGCATTGTGGCAACTGTTTTCAGGGTTTTGTTGTAACGCTTTAAGCTGTTTGATCTCATCAAGGCTAAAACCTAAAGAACGGCAAGTTTTGATGAAATTAAGCTCTTGGCGATTTTGCTCAGTAAAGAGCCGATAGCCATTTGCTGATCGTTTTGGTGCCGTGAGTAAGCCAATTTTTTCATAATAGCGTAAGGTTTCAGGGTTTAGCCCTAGCGCTTTACAGAGTGCATTTTTGCTGAATGTTTGCATTGTTTTCACCTTTCAGTTCTGCTTTTGCTTGTCGGTTAATTTGTCGCCCCGCTTGAATGGCGAGATATGCCATTATTGATGCAACGAACAAATCAGGGTAGTGATTTTGGCTAAAATAGACTGCAATCGCTGCAATCACTACGGCAATATTGCCTAAAGCATCATTGCGAGAGCATAGCCAAACACTACGCATATTGCTATCGCCTTCTCTAAAGCGATATAAAATCACCGCAGAAAGCACATTTGCCAACAATGCTAACAACCCAATAACGCTCATCTGCATATAATTCGGCAACTCCCCTTGCCAAAACTGATAAAGCGTAACCACACAAGTTACCACGCCCAGTAAAATCATTGAGTAGCCTTTGAGTAACGAGGCTTTCGCTCGATATTGCAAGGCTTTATTCAGCACCACAATGCTAATCAGATAATTTGCTGCATCGCTGAAAAAATCAACACTATCAGCTAACAACGAAACGGACTCAGCTTCTACGCCATTAAAAACTTCGACAATAAACATTATCAGATTAAGCCAAAGCACCGCCCATAATGCATTACGATATTTACCCTTTTTGTGAGTGATTGTATGTGAACAACAAGCCATTTTTTCTCCATCATTTGAAATTGAATATGGTGAAAAGATAAAGGTTGTAGTTACTACAAGGTCAAGCATAAATTTAGGGAAAATTTGATTTTTTTGATTTGCAAAAAATTTTGAAAATCTGACCGCTTGCCTGCCCCTCTTTCAAGTGGGGCAGATTTGTTAAAGCGATTTATTCAATTTCGCCTTTTAATACTTTACGTCTATATACTGCCATTGTGAGTAAAACTGGTACAACAATCGCAATCAACATTGCAATGGCAAACACGCCCCAGAATTGATGTTGAATAGAAAGAATACCAGGTAAACCACCCACACCAACGCTACTTGCAAGTACGCCAGCAAAACCACAAACTAATGCCGCTGATGCTGAGCCGATCATTGCACATAGCATTGGGAAACGGTATTTCAAGTTGATACCGTACATTGCAGGCTCTGTTACCCCTAAGTAAGCAGAAAGAGCTGCAGGTAATGCTACCTCACGCACTTTCGCTTTTTTCGCCATAATTAAAATTGCCACTACTGCCGATGCTTGTGCGATATTTGAGAGTGCAATTAAAGGCCAAACAGGTGTTCCACCAATGCTGCCAATCATTTGGAAATCAACTGCAAGGGTGGTTTGATGTACGCCAGTTACCACAAGCGGTGCATATAAGAAACCGAATAACGCCGCACCGATAGGAGCAAATTCACCTGTCATTGCTGCTTTTACAACAAAAGCCACACCATTACCAATCTCACGCCCAATCGGTCCAATAATTGCGTGAGCCAAGAACACAGCTAAGATAATTGATGTTACTGGAACAATGATCAGATTTAAGAAATCAGGCACAATCTTGGTTAAGATACGTTCAATGTAAGAGAGTACTAGTCCAGCCATAATTGCAGGGATAACCTGTGCTTGATAGCCTACCTTCTCAATAGAGAACATTCCAAAATCCCAAACTTCTGGCGTTTGTGAACCCAATGCGTAGGAGTTCATCAATTGCCCCGATACAAGCGTAACCCCAAGTACAATAGCGAGTATTTGTGATGTTCCCATTTTACGCGCGATAGACCAACAGATCCCAACAGGTAAAAAGAAGAAAATCGCTTCCCCAATTAGCCATAAAAATGAGTGCATACTTGCCCAAAAAGCACTCACTTCCACTAAGGTTTTAGTACCCTCTTCAAACATTTTGATGTCGCCAATCACATTGCGGAAACCTAAAATCAAACCGCCACTGATAAGTGCAGGCAATAATGGAATAAAAATATCCGCCATATGCGAAATGGCACTTTCATACCATTTTTGATTTTTACGAGCAGCAGCTTTCACTTGATCTTTACTTACGCCACCTTCTAAGCCCGCTTGCTCTAATACTAATTTATAGTAATCGCCAACTTCTTGTCCGATAACGACTTGATATTGCCCACCTGTTGAAAAGTTAGCTTTTACCATTGGTAGCTCTTCAATTGCTTTGCCATCAACTTTACTTTCATCATTTAGTACAAAACGCAAACGAGTAATACAATGTGTTAAGGTTGCGATATTTTCTTTACCACCGAGTAATTCGATCAACTGAGTTACACTGCTCGGATCAATTTTCTTTGCCATAAATAGCCTCTTTATAAAATGAAGGAATAAATTTATTGCGTATTATAAATAGGTCTATTATCTAATCAATGGGAACGTTCCCATAAAATAAAAGAAAAATGTGAAGAAGATCACAAAACAGAAAAATAATAAGCCACCTAACCAACATTTAACCTTTCTTATTCCAAAATAACAAATAAAATACACCTTAAATAACAAGTTAATATATAGGAATAAATATGAAAATTATCTCACCGCAAGAAGCAAAAGAAATGTGTGTGCAAGGAGCAATATTGATTGATATTCGTGAAACCGCCGAATATAGACGTGAACATATATCTAATGCTATTTCTATTCCCCTATCACAATTACAAGAAAAGAATCAGTTTGATTTAACCCCAAATACAACAGTTATTTTTCACTGTAAATCTGGTGTAAGAACCAAACAGGCAGAAGCACAACTCAATGAGTTTGCTCAAACAAATAATTTTGATGTGTATCTGCTTGAAAACGGTATTGATGGCTGGAAACAAGCTGGACTAGAAACCATAATAGATCGTTCTCAACCTATTGGTTTAATGCGACAAGTACAGATTACGGCAGGTTCATTCGTATTGTTGGGTACGATACTCGGTACATTTATCCACCCTTTGTTCTATTCTATTTCAGCATTTATTGGAGCTGGTTTAATCTTTGCAGGAGTAACAGGATTTTGCGGAATGGCTCGTTTGTTAGCCAAAATGCCTTGGAATAAATAAACTTGCAAAATGATCTTAATATCTGACCGCTTATAAGCGGTCGGATCTATGATTATTTTTACAAATTTCTAGTTTGGATTTCAGACTTATTGCTGATAAAAAATGTTCTATGTAATCATAATTTTAGCATTAGCAACATATCATCAATTGGAGAGGGCTGAAAACCATAATTCAAATAGAATTGTTTTGCTTTCTCGTTAAGTGCGTGTACTAACAAGGCTCGTACACCAACTTGATCAGACACTGCTTTTGCTCGTAATACAACATCTTTAAGTAAAGCTGCTCCTAATTTTTTTCCTTGATGTTGCTTATCTATCGCTAGTCGCCCCAAAATAATAACGGGTATTGGATCTGGCATATTTCGTCTCAACGCACCTGATGTAAATTGATGACTGACAGAACCAGCAGCCAAAGCATAAAAACCAACAACTTGGTTTTCTTGGCAAATGACAAATGTTCTGCTAGCTTGGTTTTGCTGATTTTTAAGTGCATTTCGCTTAAGCCAAGTGTTCAATATATCTTCACCACAATCAAATAAATCTACATTATGATGAGCAGCTAATAATTCAGGGGCTGAATACATCTTATGACTCCCAAGGTGCATTTACCGCCATCAATTTTTCTAGCCCTTGGTTCGATAAGTTAGGTTGTTCTAGTACTTGGATAAAACGATTGAAGTTATTCTCATCTAATTGGAATACAGTTCTATCCAAAATCACATTTTGTGCATAACTACAAGCAGCATCTAACATAAAATCAGAGCGTGTTTTTCCAAGTAATGACGCTGCATAATCAATCAGATCACGTTGTGTTGGCTCAACCCGTAGGTTAATTGCGGCAGTACGCATAATTATCTCCTTACTTGACATATACAATTGATATACAAATTATAGTGTGTAGCAATTGTATATGCAATCAAATCTCCGATATTACTTATTTCCAATGAGAATAGTGTAACAAGCGGTCGGATCTTGTAAATTTCATACTAGCTCACATTCCACCATAATATGCTTAATCGGCATTCCATCTAATACGGCAAACAGCTGTTCTACCACTATATTCCCAATTTTTGAGAAACCAAGATCGACACTGATCACACTTGGAAATAGAAAGTGCAACAACGGATTATTACCTACGCCGCATACTTGAATATGCTGATACTGTTTCTCCTGTAAATACTTCACCACACCGATTGCTTGGGTATCTGTGGCACAAATAATTGCAGAAGTTTGGGCTGAAATGACCGCTTGTGCATTATGATAAGCCCAATCATAACCAAGCTCCCCTTGAATAGAATGTGCAACCAATTGATATTTTTGACAAAATTCTAAATAGGCTTGATGGCGAATGTAGCCTGTTGTACGGTCATTATCCTTTACACCAAGATAGTAGATATTGTGATGTCCTTGCTGATAGAGATAATCCATTAACAACGTAACCGCTTTATGATCGTGATAATAGACAGAAGAAAGACTTGGATAATCTTTAGCAATAACTACCATTTTATGCTGCCACGCAAGCAATGTTTGCTCTTCTAATTCCGTAAAGGCAAATAAAATTACCCCATCAACACCGCGTTTCTGAAAAAAATCTAAATGTTCCTGAACTAACTGCGGTTTAAACTGGCTTTCTACAATAATCGGTTCGCATTGTGCAGCATAAAGCAATGGCAAAATGCTAGATAATGCTTGATTTTCTGCACTTGATGTCAAGCGAGTAACAATGATCCCAATGGTACGAGAACCGACACCACGCATTGCTCTTGCTGATTTAGACGGTTGAAAGCCATATTGCTGAATAATTTGTTCAACTCTCTGCCTTGTTTCTTCACGCACTTTAGGGTCATTATTTAATACACGAGAAACGGTCGATTTCCCAACCCCACTTAAGCGAGCAATATCATTGATTGTTAATTTAGCCATTTTTTCTACGAGTTTAGTTAATCCGACACAACATTAAATCATTGAAATGGGTAATGCAATTAAGTCTTCTGCCAACCATAATGGTTGCGGATATTGATTTAGAATGACTCCATTACCCAATTTAATCTCTTGTTCGGGCAAATTATCTTTCAAAATCGAAAAAGATTTTGCCATTTTTTTATCAGGAGCTGCACTGGTTTTAATTTCAATCGGGTAAAGTGTACGATCGTATTCAATCAATAAATCAATCTCTTTTTGATTGGTATCTCGATAAAAATAGAGCGGTGGCTCAAGACCATTGTTGTAGAACGATTTAATAATTTCACTCACGACAAAGGTCTCAAAAAACTGACCATTTTTCGCCCCTTGTGAAATCGTTTCTGGTGTTAGCCACTTAGTTAGCCAAGCCATTAAACCTGTATCAAGCATATAAACTTTCGGGGTTTTTATTGCTCGTTTTAAGTGATTATTACTATATGGTTTAAGCAAATAAATAATCCCTGATGTTTCTAAAATTGTCGTCCAACGTTTAATCGTATCTACTGAAACACCAACTTCTTGTGCAACATTACTATAATTCAATAGTTCCCCACTTCGAGCAGCAATCGCCACCATAAAGCGTGTAAAATCACTAATATTACTGATATTTGTTAATGCTCTCACATCTCGCTCAATATAAGTGGAAACATAAGACGCATAATAAATTTCCCAGTTCACTTCTTGTTCATACAAGCGTGGCATATAACCTTGATGAATAATTTTCCAAATATCATCAAGAGGTTTACTCTGCTTCGTTCTTTCAATGATGTAATCTTGTGTTGGAATAAAAGGCAAATAAAAATCAATTTGCTGAATTTCTCGCAGAGAGAAACCTTGTAATTTCAATACGGCAACTCTACCTGCCAAACTTTCCGTCACATTTTGCATTAACTGAAATGCTTGAGAACCTGACAGCAAAAATAACCCTGATGTTTTTTGTTTGTCTATGGCTAATTTCAAGCTAGAAAATAGTTCAGGAACGTATTGCACTTCATCTAAAATCAATCTGCCATTGTGGTTTAACATAAATAAGGTCGGATCATTGCGAGCCTGAGCCAATAAAATAGGATCATCAAAAGTAACATATTGATAATTTTCCCCAATATGCTGCAACAAAGTTGATTTTCCAACTTGCCGAGGACCAGTAATCAATATCGCAGGAAATTGTGTAATGAGATTTTGCAGCAGTGGTTGCATTTGACGAGCATAAAACATTCTATTTTCCAGTTCAATTTCAGATAACATCGTAAATTAAACTAGAAAAATTGGTAAAAGTAAAGAAAAATTCAGTTTAATTTAAGACTGCATCGTAAATCAAACTGAATTTTTTAATCATAAAAGCGGTAAGTTCAACTTAATTTCTTACAATCTTACCGCTATTTAAGGCTTAATGTGCTTCGTCCCAGTTTTTCCCGATGCCAACTTCTGCGATTAAAGGGACTTCTAAAACAATCGCTTTTTCCATTTCAGTTTTAATAAGCTCGCTGTAATGCTCTACTCTGTCTGCTTTGACTTCAAATACAAGTTCATCGTGTACTTGCATAATCATTTTTATATCATCACAGTGTCGAATTGCGTTATCAATGCCGATCATTGCCACTTTGATAATATCTGCTGCGGTTCCTTGCATTGGAGCGTTAATTGCCACACGTTCGGCAGCTTTACGGCGGATTTGGTTACTCGATTGAATATCGGGTAAATATAAACGGCGTCCAAATAAGGTTTCGACATAGCCTTTTTCAGCAGCTTTTTCACGAATATCCATCATAAATTGCTGTACAGCAGGATAGCGTTGGAAATAGCGTTCCATATATTTTTTCGCTTCTGCTCGCCCAATACCCAGTTGGTTAGATAAACCAAAATCACTCATTCCATAGATCAAACCGAAGTTGATCGCTTTAGCACTACGGCGTTGTTCACTTGTTACTTGTTCTAATGGTACATCAAAAATTTCTGCTGCAGTGGAACGGTGAATATCTTTACCTTCCGCAAAGGCTTTAATCATATTGGCATCTTTTGCTAAATGAGCCATTATGCGTAATTCAATTTGTGAGTAGTCTGCGGCTAAAATTACATAGCCTTCTCGAGCGATAAAGGCTTGGCGAATACGTCTGCCTTGTTCATTACGGATAGGAATGTTTTGTAAATTCGGATCACTAGAAGAAAGTCGCCCTGTTGCTGTTACCGCTTGATGATAAGAAGTATGTACTCGTCCTGTAGTAGAGTTAATCATTTGTGGCAATTTGTCGGTATAAGTTGATTTCAATTTACTTAAACCACGATGCTCCATCAATAATACTGGCACTTGATGCCCCATTTGTGCTAATTCTTCAAGCACTTCTTCATTAGTCGATGGTGCACCTTTCGGGGTTTTCTTCAATACCGGCAAGCCTAGCTTAGTAAACAGAATTTCTTGTAGCTGTTTGGTTGAAGCTAGGTTGAAAGTTTCGCCAGCTTCCGTATGTACTTGTTGTTCTAATTCGGCTAAACGTTGTTCAATTTCAATAGAATGTGTGTGAAGTAATTGAGGATCAATCAGTACACCATTACGTTCAACACGAGATAATACCGCAACTAATGGCATTTCAATCTGTTCAAATAGTTTCAGTAATTCAGGTTCTTTGCTCAGTTCTTGATGAAGTACTTGATGTAATTTCATTGTAATATCCGCATCTTCGGCGGCATATTCTGTGGCTTGCTCTAACGAAATCAGATCAAAGGTTTTCTGATTTTTGCCCTTACCAGCAATCTCTTCAAAAGGAATGGTTTGATGCCCTAAATAACGTTCGGAAAGTGCGTCCATATTATGTCTGCCAGTGCTATTTAAGGTGTAGGATTCTAACATTGTATCGAATGCGATACCTTGTAGTTCGATACCATTGCGTGCAAAAATAGTTAAATCATATTTAATATTTTGTCCCACTTTTTGTATCGCTGGATTTTCTAAGATCGGCTTTAACTGAGCAAGACACTGTTTTTTATCAAGCTGTTCAGGCAATAAAATAAATTCACTCTGCTCGGATTGGCTTTCATCACCAAATAAATCAGTTTGTGCTGGCGTGCTAATACCTTTATGGGCAAGGGGAATGTAGCAAGCCTCGCCATTTTCTAGCCCAAAAGAGATCCCGACTAATTCGGCTGACATTGGATCTAAACTATTGGTTTCGGTATCGACTGCAATGAGTTTCGCTTGTTGTAACTTTTCAAGCCATTGAGCAAACTGTGTTTCTGTCTTGACACATTGATAAGCGGTACGATCAATCTCGATTTTTGCAAATTTCTGTTCAGAACTCACCGCTTGCTCTAACTGTGTTGCCTGATATTGATTCGGTATTTTTTCGGGTGCTGTTTGGGTAACAGGGTTAGTATTATCCATTACTTCATTTAGCCAACGCTTAAATTCGTAACGACCAAACAATTCCACAAGTTGATCTCGCTGTTGTGGCTGTGTGAGTAATTGATCGTGAGTAACATCAAGGGGAACATCAGTTTTAATCGTAGCCAATAGATATGAGAGATCTGCTGTCTCTTTTTCTGCGGCTAACTTCGGTGCAAAGGTTTTAGCACCACGAAAAGAGAGTTCTGCAACCTTATCTAAATTGGCATAGATTGATTGCATTGAGCCGATTCCTTGCAGTAAAGCAATAGCGGTTTTTTCGCCCACCCCTTTTACACCAGGAATATTATCTGATGAATCACCAAGTAAGGCTAAGTAATCAATAATTAACTCTGGTGGAATACCATATTTTTCAATAACGCCATCTCTATCAAGTAAGGTATTATTCATTGTGTTGATCAGCATAATATGATCGTTCACCAGTTGTGCCATATCCTTATCGCCTGTGCTGATTAACACATTCTTACCTGCTTGAGCGGCTTGTACCGCCAATGTCCCGATAACATCGTCAGCTTCAACACCTTCAATTGAAAGTAAAGGAATGCCTAACGCTTTGATCATTGCGTGTAAAGGTTGAATTTGGGAACGTAATTCATCAGGCATTGGTGGTCGATGGGATTTATATTGCTCAAATAATTCATCACGAAATGTTTTCCCTTTCGCATCAAAAACGACAGCAATATGGCTAGGTTCAACCTGTGCAATTAAACTTTTTAACATATTCAATACACCATACATTGCCCCTGTTGGCTCACCTTGTTTATTGGTTAATGGTGGAAATGCGTGAAATGCACGATAAAGGTAGGACGAACCGTCCACTAAAACGAGTGGGTTTTGTGCGATAGTAGCCATTTAGATCTCTTTTTATAATAACAATTTAGGCTCATTATACCGAAATATATTAGGAAAATGGCTAAATCTTAATAATTAGTGGAATAAGGTTTATAGAGTGGATAAATACCACTCTATCTTAGAAAATGGTTATAACAATCGCCCATTATCAATTTTATAAATGTGATCAAAATGCGTTAAACCATTTAGGCGATGCGTAATCATCAATAGCGTTTTATGTTGGCAATGTGTAAGGATAATTTGTAAAATCTGTTGCTCGGTTTCTCGATCCAATCCTTCCGTTGGCTCATCTAACAATACAATTTCTGCCTTGCTCAGAAGTAAACGAGCTAACCCTAATCGCCGCTGTTCGCCACCTGATAATGGCCGCCCACCTTCGCCAAGCCATAAATTTAGCCCTTCTTGCTCCAGCAAATAAACCAAGCCGACTTTCTCCAATACTGCTGTGAGTTGTTGATCATCTGCTTGTGGGTTTCCCATCAATAGATTTTCTCGCAAGGTATTACTAAAAATATGCACTCTTTGGCTTAGTACCACCAGTTTTTCTCTTAAAGTATTTTCTGAAAATTCGCTTAATTTGCAATGATTAAGCCAAATCTGACCGCTTGTTACATCATAATTACGAACTAATAGTTGGAAAATCGTTGATTTCCCACTGCCAGTTTTGCCTAAAATCGCAACCTTTTTCCCTTTTTCAATGCTAAATGAGACTTGTCGTAAGACTTGTTCGTCCTGTTCAGGATAAGCAAAATCGACTTGTTCAAAACGAATAAGCGGTTGGTTTTCTGCTATATTTTGCCATTTTGCATTACCTGTAAATTTGACTAACGGTTGCTGAGTCGTAATTTCTGTTAAGCGTTCAGCCGAGGCAATCACTTGCCCTAAATGCAAGAAAGCAATGCCTATCGGCATTAAAATTTCTAACGATGCAAGAACACAAAATACCACAAGTGCTATCAAAGCCTTTGGTTGCTCTGCACTTGGCACACTAATTGCAGTGGCTGAAAGATAAATAACCACTGTCATTAAAATACCATTAGCGATAATTAAAATAGCATTTGATAAACCACTTAATTGGCTCTCTTTACTCTGTGCATTTAACCATTGCTGTTCTGTTTGACGTAACCTCTCACTAGCTTGGGATTGCGTACCAAAAAGTAAAAATTCTGCATTTAGCTGTATCCACTCAATAAATTGACTACGGTAATTCGCTCGTGAATAGATTGCAACCTTGCCTAATTTTTGTCCTAAATGATAAAACAAGGTAGGTAATACAAATAATAAAGCGGTCAATGTGCCGCAAATAACTAAGGCTAATAAAGTCGAAATAAACGAAAGCCCGATCCCCATAAAAAGAATAACCATTACCGCACTAATAAATGGCGATAGTAAGTTTAAATATAAGGTATCAAGTGTATCAACATCTGCCACAAGTCGATTTAACAGCTCACTATGGCGATAACGACTGAGTTTAGCTGGGCTAAGCGGAATGAGCTTACGGAAAATTTCTACTCGTAAATTAGCTAATACCCTAAAGGTGCCATCGTGGGTAACTAAACGTTCAAAATAGCGAGAAACCGTTCGTCCTATCGCCAATCCACGCACCCCTGCAGAAGGGTAGAAAAAATTAAAAAATAGGCTTGAGCCTACCAATGCAGATGCAGCAAGAAACCAACCTGATAAACTTAATAAGCCGATACTAGCGGCTAAACTGGTGATAGCTAAAATAATCCCTAAAGCTAATAGCCCAAAATGATTGCGATATAACGCTAAAAATGGAAAAAGTGAACGCATCTATTTTACCTTATTTCTTAATTTCCAAGCAGCTCTTGGTTTCCTAATAATTCTGCAAAGAAACCTTTTTTCTCAAGCTCTGAGAATTTACCTTTCTGAATAATTTGTCCTTGTTTCATTACCCAAATTTCATCGCATTGTCTTAGGTCTTCAATACGGTGAGTAATCATTAGGGTAGTTTGTTGTTGGCTTAGATGATGCAATGTAGCTAATACTTGTTGTTCTGATTGCATATCTAAACTTGCTGTCGGCTCATCAAGCAACAAAAATTGATAAGGGCGAAGTAATGCTCTAGCAATCGCAATACGCTGTGCTTGTCCACCTGAAATCCCCATATTAGCATCTTGAATTTCACGCTCTAGCCCTAAGCGATAAACAAATTCATCCGCTTTAGATAAACGCAGAGCTTCGCTAATTTGTTCATCTGTGGCTTGCGGATTACCAAGAATAATGTTGTCTCGTAAGCTCCCTTTTATCAACTGAGGGTTTTGCCCAACCCACGCCAGTAAAGCTCGCCATTGTGTGATGTCTAACTCTCGTAATTCAACACCATTAATTTTAATACTTCCCTGATAAGGTAAAAAACCAAGTAACATATTCATTAAAGAACTTTTACCTGCCCCACTCTGCCCAACTAACGCAATATGTTGTCCTGATAAAATAGAGAAAGTTAAAGGTGCTGTTAAAGGTTGCCCTTGCGGTGATAAGATTTGACAATCGGTCGCAATTATACTTAATGGCTGATTTGGTAATGAAACAGCGCCATTAGTTTGTGTTGATACATCACTTGTTAAGAATGTTTCAATACTATCAGCAGCCCCTATTGCAGCCGCTTTATCGTGATAATAAACGCCTAATTCTCTTAATGGTTGGTAAAATTCTGGTGCTAACATCAAGCAAAAGAACCCAATAAACAGGCTCACACCCACATCATAATAGCCAAAATCTAACTCACCCAAATAGATAAAACCAAAATAGACCGCCATAACCGCAATGGAAATTGCGGTGAAAAATTCCAGTACTGCTGATGAAAGGAATGCCATTTTAAGCACGTCCATTGTACTGATACGAAATTCTTCGGTACGTTTGAAAATTTGCTCTGTTTGAGCTTCAGCTTGCCCAAACAGGCGAATGGTTTCAAGCCCTTTTAAACTATCTAAGAATTGTCCACTTAAACGAGAAAGCACCCCAATGTTTCGTTGATTAGCATCAGCTGCTTTAAAACCTGCCAGAGCCATAAAAATCGGTAGTAGTGGCAGGGTAATAAATAAAATGAAACCAGCCGCCCAATTTAATGGAAAAACAAAGCAAAGAATAACAAGCGGTGAGATCAACGATAAAAATTGCTGAGGTAGATAACGAGCATAGAAATTATGAATATTTTCGACTTGCTCTAGCATTAATGCTGCCCAACTTCCCGCTGGTTTTTGTTGAATAGTCATTGGGCCTACTTGAGCAAGTTTATCTAAAATTTGCTGACGTAAATGGATTCGTAGAGTTTTCCCTGCTTGGAAACCAGTTCGCTCACGCAACCAAAACAGCAATGCTCTACCAACAAAGCAAGCCAGTAATAAAACTAACTCCCCGATAAAATCAGTAGGCGATTGCTGTTCCATAATCATCTTGTGCAACATTGATGCTAAAAACCACATCTGCCCCACAATAAGCAATGCACTAAATGTTCCAAATAGTACATTTAAGTAAAGCCATTTTTTGACAATTTTTTGTTGTTGTCTAAGCCACTTTTGTAGCTGTTTTTGCCGTTGCTTATCCATAATTAAAATTTATGTTCCTATAAAATCTGTTACCTTTGGAAAAGGTTCGGTTTAGTCAAATTCAAAACGATAAAGCAGATCAACTGCTTGATTAACACTTGATACCCATTGCAAATAAAGGCTTGGAGCTAAACGATAGCGTAACGTTAATTCAGTCAATGGTGCGAAAATACCCACACCATATTTGACTTTAAATTTAGGCGTAAGGCTACCACTGACAACAACTTTTGTGTTATCACCAATCCCTGCAGTTGTAACATTAAGATCACTGATCCCAAAGGCACTCCCTACACCGCCAACTACTTTGCTACTTTTTGATAAGCTCATACCTATCAATGCAGCTGCAATGGAGTTACCCGCATTTCCCCCCTCACTATCTAAACTACGCCCACTTAAAATATAGGAGAGGATTTGATCTTGTGACATTGATGGTGTTGAAAATAATTTTACATCTGGAGAGTCTGCAATACCAGTTACCTTAACCCCTGCAATAATACCAGAATCTTCCATTGCTTCAGGATTACGAATTGCTTCAATATCCAAAGTTGGCTGAGAAGGTAATCCCGTAAAGGAAATTAACCCTTTACGCACCACTAAATCTTGTCCAAATGAAGCAAATGTTCCATTTTTCAAATTTACCTGCCCATACAAACCAAGCCCTTTGCTACCTTGACGTACTTTTAGAATACCGTATAAAGCTGTTTTTAAGCCATAAGCGTCTAGTCTAACATCATCACCAATATTGATTGTAACATCAGCTTTAATTGCCATACCTGAGCCTGTTTGTGGCACATTTTTAGGTAAAGTAGCAACTTTGTTAGCGAGTTTATTTCTAGCAGAACCGTCCATAATCACTTCATCTGCACTCACGCTTACCGCACTTTCTGGTAATTCTTCAACTTCAATCCTTGCCCAAGGAATATCGACATTACCACTTAGAGTAAGCTCTTTAGGAGTCGCTTTTACTTCAATATTTGGGCTAACATCTACTTTTGCGATACTTGGAATATCAACGCGGAATTTATTCGCTTTAGCGGTAACACGCGTATGCCACGCATCAAGTTTTTTCCAATTTGCATCGCCTTCTAAAAGCAAGTTACTTTCTTTAGTTTGAACATTACCTTTTAAACTTGAAGATGCACCATTGAAATTTAAGGCTAAATTCCCGCCCGTTACATCAAATGGCATCATTGCGGAACGAGCAGTCAAACCTGTTAAATTCAAATTACCATACAACAATGGCGATAACGCATTACCACCAAGAGTTAAATTAGCATTGATATCTCCTGTTACCGTTTCTCCATTGGTCAAAAGTGGTTTAACTAAAGACAAATTAAGATGATCAATATTGATTTTTCCTGATAAAGAACGAGCATTGGCAATATCTTTCATCAATAATTCACTGTCAATACGCCCATTATTTTCAATTTTAATATCCGTATTCAGCTTTAAATTGTTATCCGCCAAATTCGCAACAATTTTCACTGGCGATAACGTAATCGGGAAAATTCGATAATCCATTTTTTGACTAAATTTCACCGCATTAGATGTTAATTCTACATTCACCTGTGGTGCTTTATTCGTAAACCAAGCTGCATCGCCTTTTGCAGCAACAATACCCGAAATTTGGCTCTCTTTTTCTAAAAATTCCTGCAATGTCGCTAAATCAAATTGCTTAATTTCAAAAGGTACTTTCCCCTCTTTACCCGCTTGGAAACGTTGTGGGAAACAGATATTCACTTTAAGATTATGCCAACAATGTGCAGAAATATCTGCTTGAATTTTGCGATTATCATAGCTAATTTGTAACGATTTATCGTTCTTCCATTCGCCCACAGGAGATTGAATTGCGATATCCGCTAATTGCCCTTGCCACTGTTGTGCTGTTCGATCAAATTTACCTGTGAGCTGTAATGCTGCCCCAACAGGTTCGCCCTTAGCGGTCAGTTTTAGACTATGATTTGCTTCACTACCACTTGCAACTAACGTTGCATCATCAATACGAATATCGCCTTGTTTAAAACCTCGAAAACCAATCTCAACATCGCCTTGAATTGTTTGTTCAGTCGTAACCTTTCCTTTGGCAGTCAAATGTTGTAAACCGAATTGCTCGTAGCTCACATTATTTGCGGTTAAATCTAAATTTATCTCTGGCTCAGTGACTTTACCTTGTAATTTGACATTACCATTCACACTCGCTTTTAAATTTGGCACTAACCCTTGTAAATTAGGGGCTTTAATCTCAGCAATAAAATCTGATTTTTCGCCTAATATACCTTTTAACGCAATGTTATTCTCACCATAAACTAGCGTGGCATTAGGTATATTTAACAAGGTTTGGTTATCTGAAGTAATTTGTCCTTTTAGTTGTAATGTTTTTTGGAACAAATTACCTTGAATATTCATATCAGAGAGCTGAACCGCCCATTCCTTACCATTCTCACCTCTTACCGCATAACCAGATGAAATAAGATCGCCCGATAATACAGCCGCCCATTCAGGTAACAATGTTTTCGTATTGATATTATTCAGATTAAGTGCCGATTGCCATTCAACCCCATTCGACCAATCAACTTTACCGTTCAAATTAGCCTTGCCTTGTAAAGCATTGAGATTCAGATCTTGCAAAGTAAATTCCGTTAATCCTCCCTTGCCTTTCAAAGCAAGATCCCCCGCAGGTAAATTCATTCCGCTCATTGCTAGGCTAGTTTCTAACTGATAATCTAATAAATCTCCAGATAATAACAGGGCGACATTTTTAAGTTTTAAAGGCTCACTCCCTTTCTCTTGAATAAACGGATAAGTAACCTGTTCACTTTGGAGCTGCAATTGCAAAGGCGTTTTTGGCTCTGCTAGTTTCACAAAGCCATTGATTTTGGCATTAACAGCACCTTCAGTTTGAATATCAAGTTCTGTTTTACCAAATAACTCCCCTGATACAGTTGCACTGACTTTACTTGCTGGTAAACCATACTCCTTTAGTACTGGAGAATTTGCATTAAGTTGCCAAGATAATGGGTAGTTTTCTGATAAGGTTAATATTCCCTTTCCTGAAATATTTCCTTTATCTGTTTTTACCGAAAGCGTTGTTAAATCTACGGAAGTACTATCTGATTTAGCGACAAGCTCAACATCTGAGATATGAACTAATGAAGTTGGCTCTTGTATCTTGCCATCAAGCTCTTTCGTTTTCTGCTCAATATGAATATTTTCTGCGTTAAATTCAGGAATATTCAGATCAATCGGTAATTGAATAGGATCTAATTTAGTTAATAATGGTTGAGAGAGTTTCTGCTTAATCTCTTGCCAATCTATAGGCTGTGTTGGTTCATTCTCTTTTTTTGTATTTTTTTGTTCAGAACCCACCGCTTGTTGTGCTGGCAAGGAAAGTGTTAGCCCTTTTACTAAAGTTGGAGAGAGTGTCAAGTTCGAGCCTTCCCCGTTAAGCCCAGAGTGGAAATGCTCCAATGCAATATCCATTTCATCTACTTTAACTTGTACATTATCCAAACTAATTTGTTTCAATGAAACTGAAATAGGCAACTCAATCTTGCCCAAAGGCTCACTTTCTTTAGGCTGAGAAGCGGGAAGTTTACTCGTATCAATTGCAATAATTGCATTTTTAACCGCTAGATTTTCTAAACAGGCTTTTCTATCTAGCAGGCATTGAAAGCCAATATGTAAATCTGCTTGCCCTAATTGCACATCAACGCCGTCCATTTGATAATGAGCGTCAGATAAACGTAGCCCTTCTTGTAACGAGCCTTCTACCTTACTAAACGATAGCCCTTGAAGCTGTTTTGCAACAAACTCCAATGCCATCTGCTGACCTTTTCCTGTTGCTAACAATGCCACTGGAATTGCAATGATGAGAAATACAATTGCAAAAAACCAAGCGAAAATTCGACATTTACGCTTTTTCGGCTGATGTTCTACATTTTCTGTCTGTTCTGCCACATCGGGCTTTTCAAATTTTTTGTCGTCCATTTTGTTTTAATTCTTAAAGTTCTGAACCTAAACCAATATAAAATTGAATGCCTTTTTGATTATTTGGCGATCTTACTGGGGTTGCAATATCTAATTTAATCGCTCCGATTGGTGATGCCCATCGAACCCCAACGCCTGCACCTGAATGTAACTCTTTTCCTTTGTAATGACGTGCTGCAAGTCCTGTATCATAAAAAGCTGCCGCCCACCAATTCGGATAAACTTGATATTGATACTCTGCACTGGCTGTCATTAAATGCGATGCCCCTGTCAATTTACCTTGCTCATCTCTAGGTGAAATATCTTTATAGCCAAAGCCCCGAACACTCATATCTCCCCCAGCAAAATAACGTAATGCAGGTGTAATACGCTTAAATTCACTGGCATTTAAATAGCCGACTTCCGCTCTAAAGTAAAAACGGTGGTTTGTAAAATAAGTTCTTACCCACGCAGTTGAGGCTTTCGCACTGTAAAAATTCACATCAGAACCCCACATTTTACTTCCCCAATTTAGTGTTACTTTTTGTGAGTCCCCCCAAAGTGGAAAACGATTTCCATCACTACGAGTGCGATTCAACGATGCTGTTGGATAAAGCAATAATGTTTTAATTTTAGGCTGACTAGCTTGCTCAAAAGCGTCATAACGTGCTTTTAACCCTAAGGAAAAAGCCCAACCTGTTTCGTGATTCCAAAAACGTTGAAAACCTAAATGTGCCCCTGTGAATTTGGTATCATTCTGATCTTCACGCTCTAAACCACCTGAAAACTGATAGAAATAATTGATTGGGTGGGCTTTAATCGGGATCTTATAACCAAACTCAAAAGATTGCTCTGGCTTAGAAATATAGGTATTACTTTCTATACTATGCCCACGATCATTGATCCAAGGTTTTTTCCAATTAAGCTGTAAACGGGGTCCAATGTCTGTAACATAGCCGATCCCAATTTCTACATCATTTTTCTTACGTGGTTGTAGCAGTACATTCAAATCTACGGTTTTATTCTCCTCGTGAATTTCTGGCTCAACTAAAACAGAAGTAAACCAATTACTTGATGAGAAATCACTAGATAGTTTAGAAAGATCCGTTAAGTGATAGTAATCACCTGACTTAATGCGAAGGATATTTTCTAAATAATCTTGACGGATTTGGCTATTCACAAAGGCAATATTGCCATATTTATAGCGTGTTCTACTGTCATAGCTTAAACGCCAATCTGCCGTATGCTCCTTTGGGTAAACTTCCAAGCGATGAACCTGCCATTCCCCATCAAAATAACCACGAGCCTGTGCTAATTTCTCAACACTACTTTTAAAATTCTCATAAGTTTCGTGGTTTAGCACCGTTTCTTTAGCTGGAATTGATTTTTTGAGATTATCAAAATCACTATCTTCTGCCGCCATTCCTGTAATCTGAACATCACGCTCATCAAGTTTCACTGGCTTATCTAACTGAACTTGCAACTTTAAGAGATCTTTTTGCGGGTTAGGACGTGGCGTTAAACTAAAATGATACTGGGTATTATAATATCCCAATGCTCTCAATGCCTTATCCACTGCTTGCTGAACACGATGTTGATAACGTTCCGATCCATCTGCTTCATCATTACTTAGCTGTGATAAATAGACTCGTACATTGGCGTAAAGCTCTTTGTCTTTGATACCTTCTACACGCAATAAAACTGTTTGCTCTGCTTGAGCTGTTAATGTTATCAACGTCAATAACGCAAAAATAGAGAGTTTTGTTTTCATTATATTGGCTCTTTTAGCTCACTAATTTGGTAAAAATGTTCTTCAATCTGACCGCTTATGTCATTATTCTCTTGGCAACCCACGTAATAACGGAACAGTATTAAATGGCGGAACAGAACTTAATGCAGGTTCTATGACAAACTGGATACTGAATGGTTTCACAGGCTCAATTTTCTCACCACGCCATAAACTACTTAAACTCACTAATTGAATATCATCAGGTAAATTTGATAATCCTGCTTCTAATACGGCTATGGAATGTTTTCTTGGGTGACCTATCATTATTGCCAAACCATTCTTTCTGGCATACAAAATCGCTTGTTGAAATTGTTTTTTCACATCTTCAAGGGCATCACTATCATCTAAAAAAATATGACGCTCTAATGCTTTAATACCAAACTCTTTTGCCACCTTTGCCGCAACACTATTACCTGCAGTTTTACTATCAAGGAAGAATAGCTGTTGAGCTGACAAGGCTTTCATTAAGTGTTGCATTGTTTGCCGATCTGTTGTGGCTTTACTCCCCATATGATTATTTAAGCCTATCGCATAAGGAACTTGCATTCGAGCCGATTCAATTAAACGAGCAACTTTATCTTCTCCCATTCCCACAAATAATGCTCCAGCCTCAATTAACTGAGCATTATTCTGTGGCTGCATTGGCAAATGAATGAGAATATCTCTTTTTTGTGCATAAGCCTTATTTGCTCTCGCTGTGGCATAAGGTGCAACAGGGATAATTGCGACACTGACTTCTTTAGGTAAATTATAAATTGCATCATCTTCTCTTGCTCGATAACCAATATCATCAATCACAATCGCTAATTTGCCTGCCACCGCAAGCGGTGAGAACCACACAAAAATTTGCAAAAAAATAGCAATAACCAACCGCTTATCTTTCATCATTTGCATATTAACGCACCCAATTCAATGGATTAACTGCAACACCCTTACGACGAATGGCAAAGTAGAGAGCAGAACGATTTTGTCCACCAGAATTCCCCGCATAAGCAATGGTTTGCCCAGCTTGAACCCTTGCTCCTTTTTTAACTGCAAGAGATTGATTGTACCCATAGAAAGACATATCACCCTTACCATGATCAATTGCGACTAACTGTCCATAACCCTCAAGCCAACTAGCTAAAGCAACTTTACCGCCAGCAATCGCTTTTACTGGTGTTCCTGATTTTGCTTCAATTACAATCGCATCCCATTTAAGCTCCCCCATTTGAGTAGAACCAAACCGATTTAAAATTTTGCCCGCTAAAGGCATTGCATACTTACCAGACAACCCAGCTCCCGCACGAACCTGCTGTTTTTCTTCTTCTGTCGCTTGACGTTTCTCTTCGGTATTCTTTTTCTGCTCTAATTTCGCAATTTCTTGTTTTTCTACTTGCTCAGATTCTCTTAGGGCTTGTGCAATCTGACGGCGTAAAGCTGCTTCATTATTCTTCAATGCATCTAAACGGTTTTGGTCTTGTTCCAAAGTCTTATCAATGGAACGAATGGTACTTTCACGTTGATTTTTGACTTTTTGTAGCTCTTTTTCCTGTTTTTTCTGTTCCGATAGCTGAGTTTGTTGCCCTGATTGCTGTTTTTTTAACTCATCTCGGCGAAGTTTTAACTCATCTTGGGTGTTGCGTAATTCGTTAATAGCATCAATACGAATTTGATTCATATGCTCATAATAAGCACTCATTCGATCTGCATTTTTAGCATCTTCCGATAATAAACGCTCTAACACAGAAGGGTGAATACCAGAACGATATGCGGAATCTAATTGCTCCTTCAGTCTTTCTTTCTGCTCAATTTCTTGCTTTTCTAAACGTTTAATTTCTTGCTCAGTATGACGAATAACTTGACGGATTTCAGTTAAGTTTGTTTCAATCTGTTTTAATTGAGTATTGACATTACTAATCTGAATTTCCTGACTTTTTAGGGTAGATTGAAGAGAATCTCGTTTCTGCTTTTGTTCTCTAATTTTAGCTTGCTGTTGGTTGATTTTTTGCTGAATTTGAGAAAGCTCATTAGCAATTGAATGATTTATCAACCCCAAAGATAAATATATAGAAATGATAAAATAGAATAATTTTATAACTTTCACGAAATATACCCCTCCAATTAACCAACGAACGCATTAGTTATTCTAATCACTTATCTTGAAAAAGACTATTATTTTCCAATAATTATATTCTTTATACTTAATAAGTATTATGCAAACCCAATCTTTTTACATCAATCGTAAAATATTGATATTTGGTACAGTTATTCAAATTATGCGATAATGATCGACAAATAGAACTATCCTGCTTTACAGCTTTGAAGGCATTATGCAACATATCGATATTCGTGGGGCAAGAACCCATAATCTAAAAAATATCAACTTAATCTTACCTAGAGATAAATTTATTGTTATTACGGGTTTATCGGGGTCAGGAAAATCTTCCTTAGCTTTTGATACCCTTTATGCCGAAGGGCAACGCCGTTATGTTGAATCACTTTCGGCTTATGCTCGTCAGTTTTTATCGCTAATGGAAAAACCTGATGTTGATCATATTGAAGGGCTTTCTCCTGCCATTTCGATTGAGCAAAAATCAACTTCTCATAACCCACGTTCAACGGTTGGTACGGTAACTGAAATTCACGACTATTTGCGTTTACTTTTTGCTCGTGTAGGTGAACCACGTTGTCCTGATCACGATACACCACTGGCTGCACAGACGATCTCGCAGATGGTTGATCGTGTATTGGAAGAGCCTGAAGGAAAACGTTTGATGTTGCTTGCCCCTGTGGTTAAAGAACGTAAAGGGGAGCATGTAAAACTTTTAGAGAATCTGACCGCTAATGGCTATATTCGAGCTAGAATTGATGGGGAAATTTGCGATCTTTCTGACCCGCCTAAACTTGAGTTACAGAAAAAACATACCATTGAAGTGGTGGTTGATCGTTTTAAAGTGCGAGCGGATATAGCTACTCGCTTGGCAGAATCTTTTGAAACAGCACTTGATCTATCAGGTTCGACAGCCATTATTGCTGATATGGACGATCCTAATGCAGAAGAATTACTTTTTTCATCGAGTTTTGCTTGTACAGAGTGTGGCTACTCTTTAACTGAACTTGAACCACGTTTATTTTCCTTCAATAACCCTGCTGGAGCTTGCCCTACTTGTGATGGTTTAGGGGTTCAACAATATTTTGATGAACGCAAAGTTGTGCAAAATCCTGAAATTTCGTTAGCAAATGGGGCGATTAAAGGGTGGGATCGCCGCAGTTTCTACTATTTTGGTTTACTTAAAGCGGTGGCTAAACATTACGATTTTGATATTGAAACACCATTTAATGAGCTACCAAAAAAGATTCAACAAATTGTCTTAAATGGCTCCAAAGATGAAATTGAGTTCTTGTATGTGAATGATCGAGGCGATAGTGTTAAACGTGTTCACGCTTTTGAAGGTGTGCTTAACAATATGGCTCGCCGTTATAAAGAAACTGAATCCAATTCAGTGCGTGAAGAATTAGCTAAATATATCAATAATCGAGCTTGTACAGATTGTGAAGGTTCTCGTTTACGCAAAGAGGCACGTTATGTATTTATTGAAAAAACGAATTTGCCGATGGTATCAGAAAAAAGTATTGGCGAAGCTCTGGATTTTTTCGATAAGCTCAATTTAGTGGGACAAAAAGCTAAAATTGCAGAAAAAATTCTGAAAGAAATTCGAGAAAGATTGCAATTTTTAGTCAATGTTGGTTTGAATTATCTCTCATTATCTCGTTCTGCTGAAACATTATCAGGGGGGGAAGCTCAACGGATTCGCCTTGCGAGCCAAATTGGAGCTGGGCTTGTTGGGGTGATGTATGTCCTTGATGAGCCGTCTATCGGTTTACATCAACGAGATAACGAACGTTTATTAAATACCTTAATCCATTTACGCAACTTAGGGAATACCGTTATTGTGGTTGAACACGATGAAGATGCGATAATGGCGGCAGATCATATTGTGGATATTGGTCCTGGTGCTGGTGTTCACGGTGGAAACGTGATTGCTCAAGGAACTGCTCAAGAAATTATGCAAAGTGAAGTGTCATTAACAGGTAAATTCTTATCTGGACGAGAGAAAATTGAGATCCCTGCACAACGAACACCAAGAGATGCCACTAAATTACTGACATTAAAAGGGGCAAAAGGCAATAACTTAAAAGAGGTTGATTTAGAAATTCCAGTTGGGTTATTTACTTGTATTACTGGGGTTTCGGGTTCAGGTAAATCGACCTTAATCAACGATACCTTATTTCCTATTGCACAAAATGCGTTAAATCGTGCTGAAAATAGCAATGTTGCTCCTTATAAAAGTATTGATGGACTTGCACATTTTGATAAAGTGATCGACATTAACCAAAGCCCGATTGGACGTACACCACGCTCAAATCCTGCTACTTACACTGGGTTATTTACACCTATTCGTGAACTCTTTGCAGGTACTCAAGAAGCAAGAGCAAGGGGATATAACGTAGGACGCTTTAGCTTTAATGTGCGTGGTGGGCGTTGTGAAGCTTGTCAAGGTGATGGGGTTATTAAAGTAGAAATGCACTTCTTGCCTGATGTTTATGTTCCTTGCGATCATTGCAAAGGCAAACGCTATAATCGTGAAACGCTTGAAATTCGCTACAAGGGTAAAACGATTCACCAAGTATTAGATATGACGGTGGAAGAGGCTCGTGAGTTTTTTGATGCGGTTCCTATGATCGCTCGCAAATTACAAACGCTCATTGATGTAGGATTATCGTATATCCGTTTAGGGCAATCTTCTACAACACTTTCGGGCGGCGAGGCTCAACGGGTTAAGTTAGCAACGGAACTCTCAAAACGAGATACAGGTAAAACACTCTATATTTTAGATGAGCCAACCACAGGTTTACATTTTGCTGATATCAAACAGTTACTCAGTGTATTACATCGCTTACGAGATCAAGGCAATACGATTGTTGTGATTGAACATAATTTAGATGTAATTAAAACAGCCGATTGGATTGTCGATCTCGGGCCTGAAGGTGGAGCGGGAGGCGGACAAATTATTGCGACAGGTACACCAGAACAAGTTGCTCAAGATAAACATTCTCACACAGCAAGATTTTTAAAAGCGATCCTTGCTAAAGGTTAAAACTTATTACTCAAAAGCTAATCAAGCGGTAAGATTGAGGTAAAAATTTGCAAAAAATAAGCGAATCTTACCGCTATAAATAAGCTCAAAACTGCGGAATAAAAGGACAAAAAATGGAATATCAATTTACTCATACAATGCATGGTGTTGTGGCTAAGTGTTCAATGGATCACGAAGCTTTCGCACGTTGGCTAAACATTGAAATCTCAAATAATCCCAAAGAACTACAAGATATTTTTACTGAAATTGCTAAATGCCATATTGCACCAAATTATGAAGCTATTTTTGAAGGCAAAGAATATACGCTCTATTTAAGTGCCGATGAAGTAATGGCAAAAGCAAATAATCTGGATATGGCATTTGATGATTTAGATGAAATGGAAGAAGGGTTTAATTTCTATAATGAAGAAAGCATTGCTTTTTGTGGATTAGAAGACTTTGAAGCCTTTTTGCAGGCTTATCAACGGTTTGTGAATACATTACATTAGCACTCTTTGTTGAAAATAACCTTCACTATTTTGAATTTTCTCCCTCCCAACAAAAGGGAGAGAGAAGTAGGAATGAAATCCCTAAAAAATTCTCGTCAGCTTAAGTGCAAGAATTAATCATTACCATTGGAAGCGTACGCCAACTTGAGCTGTGTAATTTTCTCTACCATTTCGATGGCTAAAGACTTTGTTACTCCCGCCTAATGCTCGGCTATATTTTGCTTCTCCATATAACGCTAAGGTTTGGGCTTTATTTAATGTCACATTTGCTCCTAATGCAACATCAAACTGGGTCGCATTATAACGCTCGGTTACACTGCTCTGCCCAATCTTCACTGTTGTTTTCGCTGGCGTTAAATCTTGAACCAAATTAGCTGATACATAGAATTGACCATTTGTTACTCGAGCCCCTAAACGACCCTGTACACTTAAACTATCATCGGCTTTTACTTTACGGACACCATCATTTACACTGCCCAATGTAAGATACAGAGCTTTTAATTGTACTTGTGGTTCAATTCGCCATTGTGGGCTTAATGAATAAGAACGACCTACTTCAACGCTCACGCCTGCCCCAAAACCACTTTGGCGAGCTGTTTGTGTGCTAAAGTACTTATTCTCTAACCACGACAAATTCGCCACAAAATCTAAGTAGCTATTGTCGTTAGCATAATAAGTATGGTAAGCCCCTAAAGAAAATGCTTTCGTTTTACCTTTACCAACGCCTTTCTCTGCGGTTATTACTCCATTTTCAGCTCGATATTTGTCATAAAATTGATTATTCGCCCAGCTATGGCTAAACATCAAACCCTGATGAGCATAACCTGAGGCAAATTCTTTAATTGCAACATCTTGACCCACTTGCACTAAACCTTGGTGGCTATCTACACCAAAACGGTTTTTACCTTGTAGAGTGCCTTCAGTAAAACGGGTTCTTCCCCAACTATTTAAGCTACGCTCTGATTTACCCGCATTTTGTAATTGCTGTTCACCAACACGTTCGTGTAAACGACCTAACTGTGCTAAACCAATTTCTCGGTTGATAAAGTTGGTTTGCACATAGCCCGACACCGTTTTAGCATAAATACTCGGAGCCGTAGTTTGTGGCATTGCTGAATTTGGCTGAGGAACCACAGGGGGTGGTTGTACTGGTTGATTTGGTTGTGGTACCGCTGGGCTTGGTTGTACTGGTTGATTTGGTTGTGGTACCGCTGGGCTTGGTTGCACAGGAGATGGTTGTGGTACGACTGGTGTTGCTGGTTGTGGCATTACTGGAGCGACTTGTGCATTTAACACCCAAGTATATTCCGTTGCACTACCGTTTTCTCGACGAGCAAGTTGGGCTTCTTCAGCACCTTGTGTATTAGCAGTTCCTGTAAAGACTACTTTTCCTTCATCGCCTTGTTCAACAATAACAATAGGTTTCGACCAACCGCCATTTTTTTCGACACTGCTACGAATAACATCGCCAGCAATGACATCTTTCACCTCAACTTTTGTAGTACCAGACGCTTTACCTTTAATAATTAGCTGATCATTTTCTTGCACATCGGGGTTATTCCATTTGCTATCCACTCGCAGTTTTGAGTTTTCACCGCCTACATAATCACCATATAGGGTTAAGGTTTGTGCAGGATCACTACTGCCTTCAGTAAGGTCAATAAGATTGTTATTTACCGTTTGGTTGAATTTTACATCTACAGAAGAAATTGTAGGATCTAGGGATAAAGTGCCGTTGTTTGTTAATAAGTTACCATTCTTAACACCAAGACCGTGAGAATATAACAATCTATGTTCTATACCAGCAAAACCACCAACTAAAATCACTTTGCCTTTTTCCTTTATGGTAAACTTATCAAATTCTGTTACATCTAAGTAATCTTTAGGGCGTGTAGAATAACCAAAATCCCCCCCAGTTTTTACTTCTTGATTAATTTGAATATGACTCTTTTTGAGCGGAGAATTTCCCCAGAGGAGAATAGCATGCAATTTACTGATATCCGTATTTTCTAACTCAATTATTACATTATCAGTATACAACTCAATCTGTCCGTCTAGTTTGCCAGCTAAGGATTTTAAGTGAAATGTCCCTTTTCCATCTTGATGAAGGTGTCCCAATATTTCTCCCCTATTTTCAATAAACATATATTCTACATCAGAACCGGATATTATATAGGCAGAACCGTCAATCACTCCACTATTTTTAAAAGTGGCTGATTTAGCCCTTGTAAACATAACATTCGTAGAACCATGATTTATCATTTTACCTTTATTTTCAATATAATATGTTGCATTACCTAACATTGAAGATATGGATATTCCACTATAGGTTCCTCCAGCAATATCAATAATTCCATTATTTTTTAACTCAAAATATTCACTAACCAAGGTAGTTTCTGGATTAGGACCAAACTCGTTTGTTCGCCCTTTTAGCATACCATTATTTTCTACTTTAATTGATTTAGTACCTTCGTGCGTATGCCATAATCGAAGTATGCCATTTTCAATATGAGCAGAATTAACAATATCAAAATGCTCAAATTGACTATTGTTAGGAGAATAAAACTCTGAAGTATAGACTTTGTCCTTATCATTTGCAGAAACAATTACTTTAACTGTTTTAGCAGTTATATCTTCTGTAATCTGACTGGTACAACCATCACCACAGCTATTAGTTGTTGTTATGGGATTTGCATAAAGTGATTGGGTTTGAAGGGAAAGAAGTGTGGTGGCAACGATTTTCGCTGCAAGAGATAATTTCGATGTGTTCATAACAACACATCCTTTTTGTTCAGTGCTTGCTTGCTTGCTTGCTTGCTTGCTTGCTTGCTTGCTTGCTTGCTTGCTTGCTTGCTTGCTTGCTTGCTAGAAAGTGTAAATTCATAAAAGTAAACTACCTAATAAAATAAAAAATATAAATAACTTTTTGCACCTAACTAAAATAGATCAGACTTAGGTGCGGAGATATTATAATTCAACTGTAAAAAAAATTACATTTAATTTAAGAGAACGAAAAACTAAATCCGATAATATATCGAATTTAGCCCAGATTATTGACAAAGCCATTTTGCGTAGGATGGGCTTTAGCCCATCACAGTTTATTGACAAAGTGTTTTCATTCGGACGCCAAGCGTGGCGTCCCTACAAAGAAAAACTATAACCAATTGAAAAATAAACATTTTATTTTTTCGTGTAGAGACGCCACGCTTGGCGTCCACTCATTAAATCAACAAATTAAGGTTTGTCATCAGTCTGGGATGGGCTTTAGCCCATCATTTTGTCACTTATTGATTTTAAATATGATGGGCTGAAGCCCATCCTACAAATCTTATGTTTTTGAGGTTTGTTAGCGGTCTGAGCTAAACCCGATAATATATCGAATTTAGCTTTAAACTTATTTTAAAAATCCAATTAAAGCAGTAATTGCACCTAAGTTAATTAAATCCACAAAGAATGCACCAACAAGCGGTACGATTAAGAATGCTTTATGCGAAGGTCCAAAAGTTTCAGTAACAGATTGCATATTTGCCACTGCTGTTGGTGTTGCTCCTAATCCGAAGCCACAATGCCCTGCGGACAATACCGCCGCATCATAATTTTTACCCATTACACGATAAGTCACGAAATAAGCATATAAGATCATTACCACAGTTTGAACTAACAAGATAATGAGCATTGAACTTGCTAAACCTGATAATTCCCATAATTTAATACTCATTAACGCAATCGCTAGGAATAAACTCAATGAAGCGTTACCAAATACGTCAATCGCACGATCAAACATATCAAATTTGAACACAAGGGTTAAGACATTACGCAATACCACCCCAAAGCCTAACGCCCAAACAAATTGTGGTAATCCGCTATTTGGGAATAAATCTTTCATTACTGAAGAAAAGGCTAAACAAGCAGCAAATAACGCTGTTGTTTCAATCACTGAAGTTGCGGTAATTAAGCGGACATTATCAATATCTTCAAAAGTATCACCACCATATTTCTCAGTAGAGTCTACTTTTGCTGATTGCGGTTTAACTGGGGAAATTTTCATATTATTAACTAAACGGCGAGCCACTGGACCACCGATTAAACCACCAGCCACTAAACCAAATGTAGCAGATGCCATCGCCATTTCTACTGCACCAGTAATATTATATTTTTCTGCAAAAATAGCCCCCCAAGTTGCTCCTGTACCGTGACCACCTGTCAAGGTGATTGAACCTGTAATCAGCCCCATTAATGGATCAAGTCCTAATGCTGTTGCTAAAGTCACACCGACCGCATTTTGAATCAGTATAAAAATACTCACCACAATTAAGAAAACTACCAATGGTTTACCGCCTTGTTTCAATCGAGAGAAATCGGCTGAAAGTCCAATTGATGAGAAGAAAACAAGCATAAATGCTGTTTGTAATGAAGATTCAAATTGAAAAGTAATCCCTAAGAAGTGATAACAACAGAAAATACCAAATGCAACAATCAACCCACCTGCAACGGCTTCGGGTATATTGAAATCTTGTAAAAATTTAATTTTACTAACTAAAACACGTCCAATTAACAACACGATAGTTGCTGCGATGAGTGTATGATATCCATTTAATACAATAGATTGCATAATGCCTTCCTATAACTTATATTGATGAAAGCGAATGATTCTATAAGAATTACTAATACCTGTCAAAATCCCCCTTTTAGCAAGTAAAAAATCTCTATAATCTGACCGCTTGTTTTCTCATTTCTTTGAGTTAGATCGCATTTTTTATCATTTAGGTTTGTTAGAATAACCTCGGTTTATTTTTGATTGTGAGGCTATATGAGCGAAATTGCATTAACTGTTAGCCTATTATCTCTAGTCGCTGTATTAGGGCTATGGATTGGGCATATTAAAGTTCGAGGTGTTAGTCTAGGCATAGGGGGCGTATTATTTGGAGGGATAATCGTTTCTCACTTTATGACACAATTTGGGATAAAACTCGACCCACATACTCTTCATTTTATCCAAGAATTTGGACTTATCTTATTTGTTTATACCATTGGTATTCAAGTCGGTCCTGGGTTCTTTGCATCACTTCGACATTCAGGACTTAAATTAAATGGCTTTGCCCTATTGATTGTAGCGATTAGTGGTCTGCTAGTTGTTCTATTACATAAGTTATTTGATGTACCACTTCCTGTTATTTTAGGTATTTTCTCTGGAGCAGTAACCAATACCCCATCACTTGGGGCTGGGCAACAAGTATTATCCGAATTAGGCAGTGATACTACCGTAATGGGTATGGGTTATGCTATTGCTTATCCATTCGGTATTGTTGGGATTTTACTCGCAATGTGGGTTGTTCGTATTCTATTCAAAATAAATGTAGATAAAGAAGCTGACGACTTTGAACGTACACAGAATAGTAAAAAAGAGGGATTAAGCACCTTAAATGTTCGGGTCACCAATCCTAACCTTAATGGTTTAACATTAAAACAATTCCCTGATTTTGATTTACACGATGTGGTTTATTCCCGCTTGAAACGAGGTGAAGATCTCTTTGTGCCTAAAGTTGATACACAGATTTATGTAGGCGATATTCTGCATATGGTAGGCGAAAAATCAGTACTGAATAAAATGCACTTAATTATTGGGGAAATGGTCGATACATCAGTTTCTACGAAAGGGACACACTTTCGTAGTGAACGAGCTGTTGTAACCAATGAGAAAGTTTTTGGTAAAAAAATTCGCCAACTAATGCTGAAAGGTAAATATGATGTAGTAATTTCTCGTCTTAATCGTGCGGGGATAGAACTTATCCCTACGGGTGAAATGACGCTACAATTTGGTGATGTCTTAAATTTAGTTGGTCGCCAAGAAGATATTGAAGCAGTAATGGCAATTATCGGTAATGCACAACAAAAATTGCAACAAGTGCAAATGTTACCAATCTTTATTGGTATTGGGCTAGGCGTTCTACTTGGTTCTATCCCAATCTATATTCCTGGCTTTCCTGTTGCACTTAAATTAGGCTTAGCAGGTGGTCCATTAGTGGTAGCTTTGATTTTAGCTAGAATTGGAAGTATTCGTAAACTCTATTGGTTTATGCCCCCAAGTGCCAACCTTGCACTACGAGAAATTGGTATTGTACTGTTTCTTGCTGTTGTCGGATGGAAAGCTGGTGGTAATTTCTTAAATACCTTACTCAGTAATGATGGTTTAGCTTGGATCGGCTATGGTGCTTTGATTACGTTTATTCCGTTAATTGTGACAGGGGTTATCGCTCGTATTTATGGTAAGTTAAATTACCTTACACTCTGTGGATTACTTGCAGGTTCAATGACTGATCCTCCAGCTCTCGCATTTGCAAATGCAATCAAAGAAGGCAATGGGGCAGCTGCACTCTCTTATGCCACAGTCTATCCATTAGTGATGTTCTGCCGAATTATTTTGCCACAATTACTGGCAATACTATTGTGGAGTGTGGGTTAGAAAGGTTTGAACTGTTTTATAAAATAGGACGCCGCATTTGAACTGCTCCTAAAACTAAAAGTTAGACTAAACAGCTAACTCATTAAGGTTCAGATCATTCGGTGTCCTTTTACTTAAGTGTTAGCAGAGAAATCTCTACTTAAATTTGGAAAATGCGACTTTGCCCACTTGGCATTTCCACTGCGATTTTAAGTTTTCCACCCATTGTTTCCACATAACGTTTTAATGTAGAGAGTTTTAATTCACTCCCCCTTTGCTCAATTTGAGCCACTGCTGGCTGAGAAATACCAAGAGCTTGAGCAATATCTTTCTGGGAAAGTTCGAGTTCTTCTCTAAGTTGAGCAAGACGTAGTTCAACCAATAATTCTTCTGTTCGTTCTTTTATTTTAGCTTGGCGTTCCGTTGGAATGGTAGCCATTAGCTCATCTAATGTAGTATATTTTTTCATTGTTATTGCTCAAATAGCCACATATTAAAACACTCTGTTGTAATCACAGTCCATTGTTGAATATTCATACGCCGCAATATAAGTTAAAGATTATATCATTGTATAACCTTTAGCTTATTTGTCAATAAACTCTAACCTTAACAAAATGAATTTTGACAGACCGCTGACAAACCTCAATTTGTTGTATTCAATAAACGGACGCCAGCGTGGCGTCCCTACACAACAAAATAAAACCTGTTATTTTTCAATTAGTTATAACTTTTCTTGTAGGGACGCCACGCTGGCGTCCGAATGAAAAAAGACTTTGTCAATAATCTGACAAAATGAATTTTGACCTTCGGTAGGTTATTGCAGAAAATCTGCAAAAATCCTACCACCTAATACTCCACTCTTTTTATCTAGTACTTTTTACTCAGCCGTATTACTCGATACTTCTAGAATGGTAGCATTACTTAAACACAGCCCAAACTGGTGCGTGGTCTGACGGTTTTTCCATTGTGCGAATTTCAAGGTCGATACCTGCTTCAACACATCTTTCCGCCAAAGACTGTGTAGCTAGCACCAAATCAATGCGTAAGCCACGATTATCTTCAATCCCTTTTGAGCGATAATCAAACCACGAGAATTTATCGTCTGCATTTGGGTGCATTGCTCGGAAGGTATCGACTAAACCATAAGAATGTAAACGCCCAAGCCATTCACGCTCTTCAGGCAAAAATGAACATTTACCATCACGCAACCAGCGTTTACGATTTTGCTCACCGATACCAATATCCAAATCGGTTGGGCTGATGTTCATATCTCCCATTATAATAATTGGGTTTTCTGGTTTTAATTCTGTTTCTAAATAGTGCTGTAAATCTGCATAGAATTTTTCTTTTGCAGGGAATTTTGTTTCGTGGCTACGGTTTTCGCCTTGTGGGAAATAACCATTTAACACCGTTAATACCCCAAATGGCGTTTCAATATCTGCCATAATCATTCGCTTTTGAGCATCAGCATCATCTGTTGGAAAGCCTTTTCTCACAGCAAGTGGCTTTTCTTTGGTCAGTAACGCTACGCCATAATGCCCTTTTTGCCCGTAATGGAATACGTGATACCCCAAATGTGAAACTAAATCATAAGGGAAATCTTCATCTGCGACTTTAATTTCTTGTAAACCGATAACGTCAGGTTGATGTTTTGCAATCAGTGCTTCTAACTGGTGTGGTCTGGCTCGCAAGCCATTGATATTAAATGAGATAAATTTCATTATTTGTCCTTTTCCGACTGTGTAAAGCGGTCTGTTTTAGTGATTTTTTTACAAAGAGTTTACTCTACTGCTTTAAAATTGATGATTCCATTTTCCGTATAATCATTTACATCATCTTCATCTTGCACTATTGGGGTCGTTGGAATTTCTGCTTTATCGAAAGCAATATCCCCTTCAATGCCCTCAAGTACAACACCACGCTGAATATTTTTGAAATCAAACAATTTAGGATCACATAAATGAGAAGGGGTTACATTCTGTAAGGCACTAAACATTGTTTCAATTCTACCAGGATATTGACGATCCCACATTTGTAGCATTTCTTTAACGACCTGACGCTGTAAATTTGGTTGAGAACCGCATAAATTACAAGGAATAATTGGAAATGCTTTAGCTTGTGCATATTTTTCAATATCTTTTTCTTTACAGTACGCTAGAGGGCGAATCACAATTTGTTTGCCATCATCACTCATCAATTTAGGCGGCATACTTTTTAATTTTCCGCCATAGAACATATTGAGAAACAAGGTTTCTAGCATATCATCACGATGATGTCCTAATGCGATTTTAGTCGCACCAAGTTCTGTGGCAGTACGGTATAAGATCCCTCTACGCAAGCGAGAACAAAGCGAACAAGTAGTCTTCCCTTCGGGGATTTTCTCTTTCACAATGCCATAGGTATTTTCTTCGACAATTTTATATTCCACCCCGATGCTATTGAGGTATTCAGGCAAAATATGTTCAGGAAACCCCGGTTGTTTTTGGTCTAAATTCACTGCAACAACATCAAAATGAATAGGTGCGTTGATTTTTAAATTCAGCAAAATATCCAGTAGTGTATAGCTATCTTTACCGCCCGATAAACAAACCATTACCTTATCGCCATCTTCGATCATATTAAAATCAGCAATTGCATTGCCAACATTACGGCGTAAACGTTTTTGTAATTTATTTAAGTTATATGCAATTTTTTTCTCTTTTTGCGTGTTTTGTTGCGACTCTTGGTTCATAATGTGAAAAATTTTATGTTGAGATACTCATAATTTGAAAAGCTCAACATAGTAAACGTTTCGTAGGCTTTTTCAAGTTTTTCACTCATTTAGGATAGAATAATGACAACTCAACGTATAATTATTGGGATTAGTGGTGCAAGTGGCTTTCAATATGGCTTTAAAGCCCTGCAATTATTAAACCAAATTCCCTATATTGAAACGCATTTGGTGATGTCTAAAGGGGCGGAACTCACTCGCCAATATGAAACGCAGATTTCCGCCGAATCAGTGCTTGAGCTAGCTGACGTAGTTCATCACAGTGAAAATGTTGCTGCCAGTATTTCAAGCGGTTCATTCAAAACATTAGGAATGTTAGTTGCTCCTTGTTCAATGCGAACTTTAGCTTCCATCGCTCACAGCTTTAGCGATAACTTGCTCTCTCGTGCGGCTGATGTCGTCTTAAAAGAACGCAGAAAACTCGTTTTAATGGTTCGAGAAACCCCATTACACCTTACCCATTTAGATAATATGCGAAAAGTAACTGAAATGGGTGGGATTATTTTCCCCCCTGTACCTGCTTTATATCATCAACCACAAAGTGTCGATGAGATCATTACTCATAGTGTTAGTCGAGCATTAGATCAGTTTGATTTATCCATTGAAATGCCCCGTTGGGAAGGAAAATAAACCAAATTAGGTGCAAATTATGCAAAAAATCCCACCGCTTGTTACGGAATTTATCCAACAACAGCATATTGTTAGTTTAGCTAGCCAACATTTAGGGGAAATTTGGTGTGCAAACTGTTTTTATGTGTTTGATGAAGAACTTGTTCGTTTGATTATTTTGACTAATCAAACTACACAACACGGAAAATTGATGTTAGCGAATCCCCAAATTGCAGGCACGATTAGTCATCATACCGAGAATATTCGAGAAATCGAAGGTATTCAATTTAGGGCAACAGCTCAACTGTTAGATGATAAATTAGAAAAGCAACAAGCAATTTTAGCTTATACCGCTAAATTCCCCGTTGCTAAATTGATGAAAAGTGATGTGTGGGAAATCCGCCTAGATTTTATCAAACACACCACAAATAAATTGATGTTTGCTCAAAAAACAATTTGGCAGAGAGAATTTACCTAAGGGTTATTCGCAATAATAACTGCTCGTTTAGGTGCTGGATAGCCTTCGATTGTTTTAGAATGGTCGTTCGGGTCTAAAAAGTCGATTAAAGACTCATTTTCTAACCAATCAGTTTTGCGTTGTTCTTCCAATGTTGTTACTGCTTCATCAACACAACGTACATTTTTAAAGCCAACTTTTTCCAGCCAATTGATTAATGCTGGCACAGACGGAATAAAATAGACATTTTTCATTTTGGCATAGCGGTCTGCTGGCACAAGCACATCATTCACATCACCATCGATCACTAACGTTTCTAACACCAATTCCCCACCTTTTACGAGTTGATTTTTAAGCTGTGAAAGATGGTCTAAGGGCGATTTGCGATGATATAGAACGCCCATTGAGAATACGGTATCAAAAGCGTGTAGCGGTTGCATTTGTTCTATGCCGAGTGGAATTAAATTTGCTCGTCTATCATTATTTAGCAGTTTTCTGACGGCTTCAAACTGGCATAAAAATAGTTCTGTTGGGTCGATCCCAACTACCATTTTTGCACCTTCACCTACCATTCGCCACATATGGTAGCCACTTCCACAACCAACGTCTAAAATAGTGCGGTCTTTGAGTGATGATAAATGGGGTAAAACCCTATCCCATTTAAAATCAGAACGCCACTCACAGTCGATATGTACACCATATAAATGATATGGGCCTTTACGCCAAGGCATAAGTTGCTTGAGATGATAAACTAAGCGTTGAGTTTCCCCTTCACTTAATGGTGAGGCTAGTTTTGCTTCAACCTTTTCTCGCAAATCAATTTCAGCGAGATAATCGGGTAAAAAATTGACGATTTTTGCCCATTTTGCATAATCACCGTGAGTCTGTTTTTCCCATTGTTTAAGCTGTAAAGGTAAGGTTTCAAGCCAAGCTGAAAGTGAAGTGGTGGCAATTTGTTGATAAAAAGGGCGAAAATCAATCATAAATCTCTAAAATAATGTATATAAAGGAATAAAAGCGGTGAAATTCTAGCGAAAATTTGCAAATCCTGCAAAATAAAAAAGGCTAGTTTATTCACTAGCCAAAATAAAATTAAAGTAAGATTGTTCCATCACATCTACTCGCGATAAAACCTTTCCATTGTAAAAAAAAAATGAATGCAATAAAATTTACAAAGAATACAAATGACTATTTCAACAAGGAAATAATATGTAAACACAGAAAGCTCTTTAATACATAAGGTATTTTGCATACAAAAAAGGCTAGTTTATGACTAGCCAAGTGTTATTTGCATTAGGAATTTTACCTATAATAATTAGAATTTGGTAAAACTTACCTATTGTAAAAAAAAAAAAAAAATGATTGCAATAAACTTTACAAAAGTTAATGCCCAAAGGCATTCAGATTAAATATATTAGTGGAAATATTAATGATTTTCTAAAAAATAAAGGATAAATTAAAGATAAAAAAAGGGCTAGTGGTAAATTAGCCCTAAAGTTTTTTATGAATAAATTTTTATGATGTCCCACATCCCATAAACAAATCTAAGATTGCGAAACTTCTCTAGTGTAAAAAAAAAAAAAATGAATGCAACTAAATTTACATAAAATCAAAAAAATATTTTATACCGTACGAATAAGTCCTTCTTGTTGGTAACTCACCAGTAATTTACCCGTTTTATCAAACACTTCACCACGAGTAAGCCCCCTAGCCCCAAAAGCATTAGGGCTTGTGAGTGAGAAAAATAACCCTTCATTCCAATTTATCGGGCGGTGAAACCAAATACTGTGGTCAATGGTAGCAATTTTTAGCCCTTGTTGCATAAAGCCACACTCGTGGGGGTGTAACATCGTTAAAATACAGTGAAAATCACTGAAATAAGCCAATAAACATTGATGTAGCCGATAATTATCTACGGGAACAACCCCGTTTGTTTTTACCCAAAGTTCTTGCTTCGCTGGGAGTTTATGCCCATTAAAAGGGTCATTAGGATATTTTATTCGCACATCAAATGGGCGTTCTGCTGAAAATTTTTCTCTCAATGGTGAAGGTAACATCAACGCTAAAGACTGAATTAAATCATTTTCTGAATAAAAACTTTCAACATCAAAATGTGGCATTATGAGTTGATGGTCAAAACCACTTTCTTGATTCTGAAAAGATGCCATTACCCGACAAATAATCTCATTATGCTGTTTGGCATTGATTGTGACTAAAGTGAAATTATTACCTTCTCGCAAAATTTCTGTTTCATAGATAATAGGGTATGCAGCATCGCCCGCTCTGATAAAATAAGTGTGGCAAGAATGTAGTTCTCTCCCATTTTCCACCACTTGCATTGCTGCCATTAACGATTGGGCAACAACTTGTCCGCCAAATACTTGAGGGAAGCCCAAATCTTCACTTTCTCCACGAAAAAGCCCATCATCTAAACGCTCTAACGTTAATAGTTGAATAAGATGTGAAAGTGCCGATTGTATTGTTGATTCGGACATAGTAACTCCTAATATGTCAATAATAGAGAAATATAGTTAATGTTAATGTAAGCGGTTTTAGGCATTTTTGCAAAAAATTAACGCAATCAAACCGCTTATTTTGCTTTTTGCTTGTATTTGTAAAGATAAAAACCTATAATCCAAACCCTTACATCACAAGATGTAATCCAATGGGGTATTTTTGGTTCCTCGCAATAGTGTTCAGTTTACTTGGTCAGGTTCGGAAGAAAGCAGCCAGAATTGAAATTTCTGTGTGCCGAGATTTAGCTGAAAATACCCCACCTTTTTCTCATTATTTAATAGATTCTCCGTTCTTCCTGATTAAACATTTTTTTCTCTCCTTTGCCATATAAACTTTGGTAGTAATAATCATAAGCCAGTACATTTTGTACATAGCCTCTCGTTTCTAAAAATGGAATTGTTGCAATAAATTCGTCCATTGCCAATTTGCCGTCTGCACGTTGTAACCATCTCCCTACTCGGCTTGCTCCCGCATTGTAAGCAGCCGCAATTAAAATACGATTATTTGGGTATTTTTCATTTAATTCAGCTAAATGTGCTGTACCTAACATAATATTCTGAAAAGGCTCGAATAGTTCTCTCTCATTACTATATGGTAGCTCTGCATTATTCGCTGTTGCTTTCGCAGTACTTGGCAACAACTGCATTAAGCCCATCGCATTGGCGTGAGAGCGAGCCTGAAAATTCCACGCACTTTCTTGTCTGGCAATCGCCATTGCAAAACTTTGTGGAATTTTTTTATTCGCTAAATGGATCTCAAACCAATCAGCATAAGCATTTGGCAAACGTAGGTTAATGTAATCCCACGCTTTAGCTTGAATCGTGCCTTCCACTGCCAAATCAAACCACTCTTGTTGAGTAGCATACTGTGTTAATGCAAGTTTTTCGTCAAAACTCACCGCTTTAAGTAGCTCTACCCACGCTAGTTTCGCTGAACCAAAGCGTGCTAACTCTCGCAATTCCGCAATACGAGCTAAAGGTGCTTTGAATGTAGCATACTGTGTTTCAGTAAGGCTTGGATTAGTCGGTAACGTTAATTTGTAAGGTTGATTTAGCTGATTAGCCGCTAACATTGGGTAGAACCCACGCTCTTGGGCTAATTTTTCAAACAGTATTTGTTGTTCTTGACTAGGCTCTGTTTTTGCTTGCCAATAACGCCACTCTTGTTTGTTTTTAGTATCATTAGACAACAAGGCTAACCAAGGCTTTAACTCTGCTTTTTGTAGAATAGCTAGACGTAAACGGCGTTCAGTTAAACTATCCACCTTGAGCTCTTGCAACTGCTCATCTCGCCAAAGTTGGAAAATAGGATCATTATGATCAAATAAGCGGCTAATAAAACTTACCTTCCATTCTTTTAGTTCATCAATAGTAAGTTGATATTTTTCTGCCCATTGTTGATACATTTCGAAACTAGGTTGTTCTTGTTGCTCTGATAATGTGCGAATAAATTTAGGGAAATGAGCAAGTACAATGGTTTTATTCCACTGTTCAAGCGGTTGATTTTGCATAAAAATTGGCAAGTAACTGACATTATCGAGCAGATTCTTAACATCGTTAAACCAGCTTGATAATTCTTGCTTTGAATAATTTAAAGATAAATATGCTAAGCCTTGTTTTGCATTTTGCTTAAATAATCCGACCGCTTGGCTCTTAATTTTTTCATCGGTTAAAAAACCTTGATCTCGCCAAAAAGAGGCTATTCCATTACATTCCGAAGGAAGTTTGTCATTATTCTTCCAATAGTTTGGATCAATTTCAGGGCTATTTACCCAAAATTCATCGAATTTCTGTAATAACTGGGTTAATTCGGGTGAATTGGAACTGCTATTTGTTGCCTGATCAGCCTCTGGGTTTGGTGAAATTCTCTCTGCCAATAACTGATATTGTGCAGAGAATACTCGGCAGTGGTTTTGTAGTGTTGTTGCTGGATTATGCTCTGCATACGCAATCAGTTCTGCCAATTTTTGTTGTTGGTAATAATGCTCAAAAATATTTTGTGAAAGTTGATTACGTTTCGCAATTTCAGGGTATCTTTGGCTAAATTGAATAGTCCAATCAATTTGATTTTGACCATTATTTGCACTATCACTTAACATTTTGGCTTTGAAGAAAAGCCAATCTATCTCTTCCTGTAACGGATAACTTTTATCCACCAATTTTTCAGCGAGAGCCAATGTTTGTGCTGATACTTTGCCCTGTTTAATCGCAGCTTGTAATAACGATTCAAAAATCAAAAAATTTTCACGCTGTTTGTGTAATTGTTTTTGTTGAATTTGCTGCTCGGCTAACCATTGTTGTTTATCTTGTGCGATTTTTTCTGGAGCTGAGACCTGATTTACATTCGCCGCCATTGCAATGGCTGATGTTAGCCATAATGCTAGAAATGTTTTTTGCCACATTATTTTATCCTCTCTACAACTATTGAGTAGTCTTAGAATACAAAAACCGCTTGAAGTTGCTCCAAGCGGTCTGTTTTATACAATTTTTTGCAAAT